>JADJGZ010000013.1 GCA_016707785.1 Bacteroidales bacterium
TATGGTAATCTTACTCAACAATTGCAGATTATTCAGATGTCGCTGTAATCATATTGGTAGATGCATCTTTACACATCAGGATAAGAATTCCATTCCAGGGAATAACATCTGTTGCCTTGATATCGCCAAAGGTATGAAGGAGGTGCTCATCAATCCGAAGCGGATCAGTGGCATCATATACTTTCAATCCGGAGCCATCGCAGACAAAGTTTCTTATTATCGATACCTACTCCATGGGGCTCAGTCATCGCATAACTTTTCACCAGCTGAGGGCTTGTCATCACATGAAGGTCAACCACATCCATTGCATTCTGGAAGTTCCCGCAATTGTTGCCGGCCCTCATTGTAATATAAGCATAATGATCCTGCACCACCACCGGGTCGCAGCTCTGGAAGTGATTAAATTGGGTCACAAAGCCCGGATTGGCCGGGTTATCAAGGGAATAAACCAACATACCTGTCTGAGTGCCGATATAGAGGTTTGAACCTTCAATAAAAACAGTTTCCACCATTCTTTGCATTTCGATCTTGTTCCCAGCAACCGGTGCTGTAGGCTGGGTGATATCAATAACCTGCATGTCTGTCTGGTTTAATCCATAGAAATGATCCCCATAAATTATGAATCTCGCCAGGGATCCTCCAACGCCAATGGTTTGCATTCCTGAAGAACTTGCACCGATGCTTTCTGAAAATACATTTAGACCTTTATCATAATAGTAATAGCGATAACTGCCTCCTTCTGGTAATTCTTCGGTTACGGATTTAACCTCCCAACCGGTGATCACTCCTTTTTCCTCATCAATCCCATAAATAGGATAGCTGAAATCAACCTCCGGGATTGTATAAGGGAAAATATTCTCAATCCTTGCTATTTCAGTCGGATTATTGATATCCCTTATATTGATAACAACCAGGTCCACATAGCTGTCGGCATAAAGAAAACTGCCATTCACGGCCAGGTCCACATTTCCGGGAATATCAATAAATCCCAGGTTCTGGGGTGCTGATGGATTAGAATTGTCAAAAATATGTATGCCTTTATATTTCTCATTTACAAAGAGATACTGGTCTTTAATATATATTTTTCCAGGTACTGAAACCTCTGAAGCAGATTTGAGTTTTACGGCAGCCCTCATCTCTTCATAGGACATGTAGGTTGGAACGAATGCTGTATAGGTTCTTTTTCTACCATGGTATCCTTTGCAGGAAAGCAAGCCAGCAAGCATCATCAGGACTAAAGAAGCAAACAGCTGGAATCGGATGGTTTTCATGATATAAGTTGTTAGTATTGTTAAGGATTAAAAGAGGGGCCCTAAGGAGACGGTGATCCTGTTCAGACCATCAATTCTCTCATCAATCTGCGAATTATTGCCAGAATACCAATATTGATAAGTGGTAACAGTGCGAAGTTTCTGGTAACGGTATCCCACAGCAAAAATGAGGGAAATATGTTCGGAAATCGATTTTTGAATTCCCCCTCCTGCAGCAGCCAGAATGCCTCCTTTATATTCAACATGACTGTAGTCATTTACCTGGGCTTTAGAAAGCGGGAAACTGTAGCCAAAACGACCAAAAAGGTAAGGAGAGAAATTTCCCCTAAATATTTTATACCTGAAATCTCCATAAACAGGGAGAACCTGGTATTCAAAAAACTCTACTCCGGTGCCGACACCTGCGGAACCCCATGAACAAAACTTATAGGCAGAAGCGATCGTAAATCCTGCAGAATTATTACTGCCACCAAGAAAACTGATTTCAGTTACCAATTGTATAGGCAGCTTTGAAGGTTTCCCGGTTTTTTCAATCTTCAGAATTTCAGTCCTGGGGAAGACCAGTTGATTATTACCAATTATCTTAACCTTAATGGAGTTAGTTTCAGGCATATCGGTTACTTCTCCATATAATATGCTTCCATTCTTCAGATATACAATATCATTACCCTCAGCCTGCGCAAAAAGTAAGCATGGTGAAAGAAATAAGAATGAAGTGATGATAAAAAATAAAAGAGGTTTCATTTCCCGGGGTTAATTGATCATAGATCAATTAAAGATGGGGGAGGATTCAAAGAAAAGGTTGTATGTAAAGATTTTTTATTTTGCTTGTCAGGGTAAAACCGTTTAGGATTGTCTTATATATGAACCATTTTTCAGATAATTCAGCCGAAAATGTAGTCATATATTACTCATGTGAATTTATTTTGCTGAATATACTGATGGTGAGAGTGAAGGAAAAGTCTTGCTTTTGAATAAGATAGCAGGAAATTAAGATCAAGGTTGATTAATGTAAATGGCTTTACAAATAGATGTAAAGCCATTTTTTTTAAGAATAGAATTCACATAAACTGATTTATCATTATCTTTATATATACCGATGTTGTATTATTTTGCGAATCTTTTCCACCTGGATTCCCGGTATGACTGAACCTGCGAACAAATTGCGCTGGTCAAAGTCTTTTCCAAAGGACGCAGTCTGACCACTTATTGCATTTGTCAGGTGATTCTGTAAGAGTGAAGTAATCAGTGCATAATTCAATACTATTTAAGTTCGATTTTAATTAATAACCCTTTACCAGAGATCATTAGATACTTTTTATCTGCAAACTCAATTATTTACTAAGGATGCCAACTATTAAACCTGTCCCCGGAATTACAATAACCAAAAACTTCGCATTAAGGATAACGGTTATTTATATCATCCTTGGTGTGTTATGGATTGTTTTTTCCGACAAATTCATGTTTATACTTTTCGAAGATACACATACCCTGAACCTTGTTTCCACTTATAAAGGATGGTTTTATGTTCTTTTCACCGGCTGGCTTCTTTTCTTACTGATTCGACAGGAACTGAGAAAACGAAATGCCATCCAGAAGCAATTAACAGAGGCCAGGAACAAAGCAGAAGAGTCTGAAAAACTTAAAACGGCTTTTCTTAATAATATCTCCCATGAAGTAAGGACTCCTTTAAATGCGATCCTTGGATTTTCAGAGCTTATTGTAAATCCTGACCTTACTGATGATCAGAAAGAAGCCTTCTCCGGTTTTATTAAAAGAGGCACCTCTGACCTGGTAGATACCATTGAGGATATCCTTATTGTTTCCAGTATCCAGGTAGGACAAGTTAAAGTTGAAATAAGCAGGGATAATGTAAACCACCTGGCTCGGTCAATCATTGAATATCATGCGGCCCAGTTAAAGAATCAGAATAAAAAGAAGGATATCAAAATGCATTTCCATTCAGACCTTGAAGATGGAGATTCCTTTATAAAAACAGATTTCAGGCATCTGAAGCAAATTCTGAATAAGTTGATAGGGAATGCTATCAAGTTTACAGATAAAGGAAGTATAGAATTATTTATTAAAAGAAAATCTGAAACAGAATTACTTTTTGAGGTAAGTGATACCGGCTGTGGCATCCCTGTTTCAAAGAAAGATGTGGTATTCAATCCTTTCAGACAGGCTGAGGAGAATAGCCTGAACCGTAAAACAGGTGGATCCGGAATTGGGCTTTCTATTGCTAAGGGTTTGGTTGAACTGATGTCCGGACAGCTCTGGTTCGAATCAGAGGAAGGGAAAGGAAGCCGTTTTTATTTTACAATTAAAGAGAACTGAGTTTGAGGTGCTGAGTGCCCCGAAGGGGAGCCTTTGGCTCTGAGTGCCCCGAAGGGGAGTCTTTGGTTCTGGGGCCCGAAGGGGCCCGAGGGCCCCCGAAGGGGGTTTGGTTCTGAGTGCCCCGAATGGGAGCATTAGGCTCACTTGATCGATTGAGTAAATTTTCATTTAAATTGAAAAACTCCCTCGGTCTGACGGGTTTTTCATTTTTCATTTTTCATTTTGCATTTTTCATTTTTTTTGCATTCTTTCCCCAACTTTAGCTCACTCTAGTTCCATTTAAAGTGCCGGGCCCGCCTGACCGATAGAGTTTAGCTTAGAAGTGCAAAAATTGTATCAGTCGGGCAGGTGCCGGGTGCCCCGAAGGGGAGTCTTTGGTTCTGAGTGCCCCGAATGGGAGCATTAGGCTCACTTGATCGATTGAGTAAATTTTCATTTAAATTGAAAAACTCCCTCGGTCTGACGGGTTTTTCATTTTTCATTCTGCATTTTTCATTTTGCATTCTATTTTTTTCATTTTGCATTTTTTCCTCAACTTTAGCCACTCTAGTTCAATTTAAAGTGCCGGGTGCCCCGAAGTGGAGCCGTTGGCTTTGGGTGATGGGTATTAAATTCCAAATCTCAAGTCCCACCCGCCAGTTGGCGGACCAAAGTCAAAAATCTAAAATCCGAGCCAAAGGCTTCCCTTTGGGACAATCCGAAATCAAACATCAAACATCCGACATTCCCCATTCTAATGAGCTTCCAGCCAATTCACCCCGGTACTCATTTCTACCTCAATGGGAACTTCCATACTGAGCGCTGATGTCATCAGCTGATGAACAATAGGCTGAACGATTTCCACTTCAGTTTTATGTACATCGAAAACCAATTCGTCATGAACCTGCATAATCATCTTACTTTTCAGGTTCTTTCTGTTGAATTCATCAAAGATGCTGATCATGGCAATCTTGATCATATCCGCCGCTGATCCCTGAATAGGTGCATTAATAGCATTTCGTTCTGCAAACCCCCGCATCACCCCATTGCCGGAATTGATATCCCGGATATATCTCCTTCTGCCACATAATGTTTCAACATATTCCTTTTCCCTGGCCAGTTTGATGGTAGAATCCATATAGGTTTTAATCCCCGGAAATTTCAGGAAATACTGTTCGATGATTTCTGCTGCTTCTTTCCTTGGGATGCCAAGGTTTTCACTCAAACCAAAGGCTGAAATACCATAAATTATCCCGAAATTCACACTCTTTGCATTTCGCCTTTGATCCCGGCTCACTTCTTCGGGGCTGATTCCATAAATGTTAGCAGCAGTTGCTGTATGAATATCCATCCCTTTCCTGAACGCTTCAATCATGGCTTCATCTTTACTCATGGAGGCGATAATCCTAAGCTCGATTTGTGAATAGTCTGCCGATAGTAAAGTGTATTCCTCATTCCGTGGGACGAATGCTTTCCTGATTTCCCGGCCTCTTTCTGTCCGGATTGGGATATTCTGCAGGTTAGGATTATTGGAACTCAGTCGCTTGGTAGCTGCCACAGCCTGGTTGTATGAAGTGTGAACCCGGCCTGTCTTTGTATTCACCAGCGAGGGGAGGGAATCCACATAGGTAGATTTTAGTTTGGTAAGTGAACGATAATCAAGGACGGTCTGTACTATTGGGTGTTTATGAGCGAGTTTGGCTAAAACATCTTCTGCGGTTGAATATTGCTTGGTGGCAGTTTTTTTAGCATTCTCACTGATTTTTAAGCGATCAAAGAGTACCTCCCCCAATTGCCGGGGTGACTGGATATTAAAACTGCTTCCTGCCATTTCCCATATCTGGGTCTGGATTTCATTAATTTCAATACCAAGCTGGATCGAAAATTCAGCGAGCGCTGTTGAATCAAGCCTGACCCCTTCCTGTTCAATGGAAGCCAGAACAGGAACCAAAGGCATTTCGATCTCATCAAAAAGTTTCCTGGTAGAAGTGTTGTCAAGCCTGGGCTCAAAAACAGTTCGCAGTTGCAAGGTAATATCAGCATCTTCTGCAGCATACTCCTTAACCTGATCTATAGGTACCTGCCGCATATCCAGCTGTCCTTTCCCCTTTTTTCCAATAAGGGTTTCAATACTTACCGGTTTATATTTCAGGTAGGTTTCGGAAAGCAAATCCATATTATGACGCATATCCGGTTCAAGGAGGTAATGGGCAAGCATAGTGTCAAATAGTTTTCCCTTCACCTGAATGCCGTAATTAGCGAGCATCTGCATATCAAACTTCATATTCTGCCCAGGTCTTCCTAATATTTGCATCTTCAAAAACAGGTTTGAACTTATTTAAAAGATCAATGGCTTTATTTCGTTCTGATGGTACCGGGACATACCAGCCTTTTAGTGGATTCTGTCGAAAAGGAGAGCCCAACAATTTCTGAGTTGATAATATCAAGTCCTGTAGTCTCAGAGTCGAAGCAGAAGGAGGGAACAGATCGTAATGTATTTATAAGATTATCAATCTGTTCACCTGTTTCAGCCAGGATATATTCGTGCGGAGTACTCTCAATATTCTGATAGCCTGAAGACAGGCCTGCATCTTCAGGGTCCATCTCACTGAATAGATCTTGAGTGCCGGAAGAGGCCTGTGATTTAGCCGCAGTTTCTTTTTTCGGTGCAGGCAGAGCCCCACTCCCTCCCAGGGAAAGGTCGGTCAAGACTCTTTGTGCCAGCTGTCTGAATTCCAGTTCTTCAAACAAAACTTTCAATTCATCCACATTGGGAGGATCAAGATGAAGCTTTTCCTCATTAAATTCGATAGGTACATCCAGGATGATGGTTGCCAGCTCTTTCGACATTATTCCCTTATCTTTTCCGGCTTCAACTTTTGAGCGGATATTATCACTCTTGATTTTATCTACATTGGCAAGAACACCTTCCAGGGATTCGAATTCCTTGAGTAGATTCCTGGCACCCACTTCACCGATGCCAGGAATACCTGGGATATTGTCTGCGGAATCTCCCATAATTCCAAGCATATCAATGACCTGCAAAGGATTTTTGATGCCAAATTTCTCACAGACTTCTGCCGGTCCCATAATCACCGGTTTTTCACCACCTTTGGCAGGCTTATACATGAAGATATTCTCACTTACCAACTGCCCAAAATCCTTATCAGGAGTAACCATATATACTGTAAAACCGGCTTGTTCAGCTTCCTTGGCAAGTGTGCCAATTACATCATCAGCCTCATATCCGTCAACATAAAGAGTAGGGATATTAAAGCCATGGATTAGTTGCTTGATATAGGGAATAGAAAGGGCCAGGTCTTCAGGCATTTTTTCTCTGTTTGCTTTGTATTCAATATAACCTTCATGGCGTGCAGTTGGGGCAATGGTATCAAAGGCAACACCAATGTGGGTTGGTTTCTCGTTTTTCAACAATTCTAAAAGAGTGTTTGCAAATCCAAGGATGGCGGATGTATTAAGCCCTTCTTGAATTGAACGGGGAGTGCGTTGCATGGCAAAAAAGGCACGATATATCAATGCCATGCCATCAAGGAGGAATAATTTCTTCACGGTATTTACTTTAAAATAAAGGTTAAAAGTAGGCAAATCCGGGGGAACTCCGGTTTATAAAAGCCCACTCAACAGAACAAAGCAAGCTCTGCAAAGTTGATGACAACCTTAAAATCAAGGAAAGATACCCGGCAGGGTAGAAAGTTCAATGCATCAGTCCTTTCATTTAAGGCATAACTTCATCTTTATACCTCCATTTTACATATACAACTTAATAGAATATGGAGTATGTAAAGGAACATTTCCACATAATTCTTTGTATCTTTATACTAATTGAAGAGTTTATATAACCAAATCTATTGTTTTCAAAGAGGTCAATGCCGGAATATTATGTTTGCTTGGTATTTTAATAATAAATCCTAATGTGAATGCCTCCAGGAGTTTACTTTGTTCAAAAAATCTTAGTTTGGATTCATTTCTGCTTTGAAGTACAGATTTTTCCCCCGGCTGGCGGATTACAAATAAAGTAGAAATGGTATAACGTATTAATTTAGAGCAAAAAGATGAAAAAAGTTCTATGGTTATTAGTTTTAAGTTTCCCATTCCTCCTGCAAGCACAGTTTCTTCATGAAGCCCCGGTAGGTGTTGCTCTTTTTAATAATGCTACACTTCTACCCCCTGGTTCATTTACAGCGGTTTTTAATCAACCGATCCATCCGGGTATCTCTGTAAGTTATGAGTTCGGTTGGAAAAAGAAAGAATACAGCAAATGGTTCCAGGATGCATCCCTGGGATTTTTCAACCATCGGTATGCCTACAAGGCAATTCTCCTTGTTTCGAAAGCCGGTTATAGAAGAAATCTCGGGCACCTGTCCATGGAGGCATCTGTCCATGCCGGGTATATGCATATGATACTAAATACTGACCGACTGGTGAAAAACGATGACGGCACTTATGAAGCCAAAAAGGGATTTGGCCGGCCCCAGTTTGTGACCGGTGCCGGGCTGGGTCTCGGGTATAATATTGGTGACAGGGAGTTGGGCCGTCGTATTTTCCTTACCTATGATGTAAGGCTGCAAATGCCCTTTGTAAAAAGTTATGTTCCAATATTGCCTAATGGAATTGTTGCATTAGGGTATCAGTTCAGGATTGATTAATGAACCATTTAATTCAGATTAAGCGATGAATCGATTCAGTTTTATCATATTCATGTTGTTATTTGGCGCTTCTGTTGTTACTTCCTGCAGAAAGGATGAAGTGAAACGGCCCGCAACCATTGATTGCCCGATCCAGGATAACCCCGATTTCAAGACTAATCCGAAATCTGATCAGTACCAGGCTTTAATCGATGAATATGTCGGTAAAGGCCTGCCCGGAGTGATCCTTTTGATTAAGGACCCGGAAGGGTTCTATATTGGATCATCAGGAATGGCAGATATAAAAGAAGGAATAAAGATGCAACCCTGCCATGTCTCAAAGATTGCAAGCATCACTAAATTCATGATAGGGGTATCAATTATGAGGATGCAGGAAAAGGGCCAGTTGTCACTGGATGATCCTATAAGTAAATACATCCCTCAGAATACCCTTGATCAGATTGAAAACTGCGATCAGAACCTTACCATCCGTAATCTGATGAACCATACTTCCGGCATTTATGATGTGATCGACGATCAGGGCTTTTACCTCCAGGTACTGAATAATCCTTCCAGGCATTGGAAACAGGAGGATCTGTTAAAATATGTTTTTGGGAAGCCGGCTTTGTTTAGTTTCAATCCGGCCGATACCGCAGGATATTCGAATACTAATTATGTTTTGTTGAGTATGATTATGGAAGAAGCCTCCGGGAAAACTCATGATAAGGTACTACATGAAGAAGTGATCGATTTCCTTGGGCTGACAGATACCTATTATTTCTGGCACGATCCTTTGCCGGAAGACCGGATCGTACAGGGTTATTACGACCTTTATAATAACGGGAACCTCGAAAACCTGACCAATTGGAATACCGGAAGTGGCAATGCTTATGGCGGCGTTTATTCTACAGTTTGGGATATGTACCTGTTTGCAAATGCACTCTTTGTTCAGAAAAGCCTGTTAAATGATGAATCCCTTAACCAGATGCTGCAATTCCACCACACCATTGAATCGCGTAAACACCTTGGGGTGTCTTGCTATCAAGACTTTATCGACATTGGAGCAGCAAACGATTTCGCATGGGGCCATCGGGGCAGGGACTTAAGTTATAGTGCTGACCTGTTTTATTTCCCCCATCACGATGCTGTAATGTCACTGATTGTAAACTACGGAACGGATGGCGACACTCCCTTAAAGTCCGTTTTTAATGAAATGCGCGATAAAATAGCCGTGTTAATCACTCAGCCATAAAGTATTCTTCTTTCCTGCCTTTAAGTTAAGGAACCCTGTCGATTATTTTCGGGAGTTTAACTGAATGCTTAATATTAAACCATTCCCATGTTGATAGATTTTTCATTGCCCTTTGTTTACCTGTATCTCCCGGTGCTCTTAGGCATTGCAATTTTGATTATCAAGGCTGGCTTGCATTTGAAGTACCCAATAACTTCTGTGGCAACCATGGTAGTTTTTTTGATGACCCTGTTCATCATAGGACTGAAACTGTTTAGCTTCCCGATGAATGAATGGCTGGACATTATCCTGCATAAGGTGAATCCTGCGACACAAAAAATCTTTCTGCCCGGTGGTTTGCTATTTGCTGCGATAGGGTTATTGATCCTGAAAAACTACCTGAAACTGAAAGGTTCTATACTCGATACGGTCATATGGGGATTGCCACTATTGGGAATTGTACAGAGAACCGGCTGCCTGCTGAATGGCTGCTGCTATGGAATGCCAGCTAATCTGCCCTGGTCCGTTCATTACCCGGCATTATCTGAACCCTGGCATCATCATATCGAAAGTGGACTCATTCAGGCAGATGCGTCAGCTTCATTAGCAGTCCATCCAACCCAGCTGTACTACATTATTGGATATATCATAGTCCTTCTTTTGTTGTTAAAGATTGGGAAAAGCATCAAAAGGCCCGGGAATCTTGCACTTTCAGGATTTTTAATGTTAGGAATACTAAGGTTTGTCATTGAGTTTTTCAGGGAACCCAACACCGGGAAATGGTTTCACTTTATTTTCTTTGGCATCAATAGTATTCAATGGACAATTTTGCTGGTTTCTATTATCGCAGCCATTTACCTGTTCAAAAGAGAAAAACAGATACCTGCTTCGGTTCCCGGCTCATTACAGTTTAAGGATTTCCCTTTTCGAAGGAGCCTTCTGCTTCTGCTTTCAACTCTTTTAATCTGGAATGCCCGCGCTATCCTCATTTTCCCTGAGTACTTCCTGCTAGTGCTATTGTTGACCATTTGCCTGCTGATTTCTATTTGGGAAGTTTTACAAAAAGGGGTTCCTCTGAAGTTCCGCTACCCCGTCTTCATAGTCTTTTTCATAGCCGTTTTTACCATGAGTCAGACAATACCCGATACAACTCTTTTACTGACTCCCAAAAATGTTGTTAAAAAATGGATCAGTCTCGACGCCGGATTCAGCGGCGGGCAATATGACCGGATTAATTATAGTTGTAGTGGAAACGAAACAAGCAGGCAAAGTTCAGCTTATTCCAATTGGTCAACAGGGATTGGTTTTCATCATTCTGATTGGAAAGGCAATCATGTTCAGGCAGGGTTAAAATTTGCAAGGATGAATGATTATACCTTGCAAGGTGATCAGGTAAGATACCTCACAACAACCGTTGCTCCTTTTATTAAAGTTGATTTCAGGAAGATTGGATTTGGCGGGGGATATGCACTTCAATGGGGAGAGAACCGTGTAGGTTTGCCCATAATTATGTTAAGACTTGGAAACAAGGATAAGTTCTTCTTTGATGCGAATCTCATGGAAAACTATTCTTTATTGGGTGTCCCGGGAATCTGGCAAGTTGGATTCGGAAGCAGCTTTGGTCCTTCACATCAAAACCTTTTCCGGTTTGGGATCTCTTCAATTGAGGGAAAAACAATTGGATATGTTTCAGGTGCTTTCGATGTTACCAGGAACCTGGGAGTGGTCACAAACCTCGGACTGGGAAATACAATTCATGGTTCATTGGGATTGCAGTATCGGTTTAATTTGAAAAAAGAATAGACAGACTAGCTTTTAGGACTATTGATGGTTTATATGTAAAGCCCTCCGCTACTGAAGTATGATGGAATAACAGTGTTCACCGAACAATTCATTGCATAGCCCGTTGAAATAATAAAACTACATGGCAATAATACTGGTTACTGGTGCCAACAGGGGTATCGGGTTTGAAATTTGCCGGCAATTATCTGGCTTGGGTCATGATGTGATCATAAGTGCCCGTGATCCTGAAAAATGCAAGGCGGCAGCAGAGCAGCTTTCTGCTGAAGGTTTTGTTGTTACTCCTTTTGCACTGGATGTGAATAGCGAGGCGGATATTCAATCCCTTTTTAGCTGGATTAAAGAAAAATACGGCAAATTGGATGTACTGATCAACAATGCAGCCATCATGCTTAAACCTGACCATTCCCTGTTAAATAATGAAGATGCCTTGCTGTTACAGACCTTACAGACCAATGCACTTTCTCCCCTTGTGTTGTGTCGGAAATTAATACCCCTGATGCAAGCAGGTAGCAGGATCATCATGATGAGCAGTGGGGGAGGCAGTATGGTAGATCCTGTGGGGGGATGGTCACCCGCATATTGTGTTTCGAAATCATTATTGAACGCTATTACCAGGCAACTTGCATATGAGTTATCTGAAAAGAGAATACTCGTGAATGCCATGTGTCCCGGATGGGTTAAAACCGAAATGGGGGGACCTTCTGCCCCAAGAAGTGTTCAGAAAGGAGCTGAAACTGCTGTCTGGCTTTCAACAATTCAACACCTGGAAAGTGGGAAATTCTGGCGTGATATGAAAATCATCCCCTGGTGATCAAATTCCACACTTTTGATTATTCATATTCAACACGGGCCAGTTTCTTAATGAAATCCGGGGTCGTCGGTTCTCCGATGAAAAAATCTTTTTTATATCCCCTGGTAATAGCCCAGCGATGCAACCAGGAAATCCCATTGGATTTGTAATAAGTATCCTCCGACTGATAGGCAGGATCTTTCAGGATATCTTCCAGGCTTACAAAAGAATATTGGTTGCGAAGGAGCATAGCCGCAAGTTCATCCAGGTAATCCCCATTGAGAGCATTGGCATGGATGAGAAGGATGTGGCTGATGTTTCTGCCAAATAATTCCTGGCTCTGTTTTTCAAAGTGATGAAGTTTGGATTCCATATAATCCACATATTCCTTTCCAATGATTTCCATCAACCCTGTATTACCGGATAATTTAGCACTATCATAGGCAGAGGCAAAAATCCATTCTGAATTGTCGATCGTCACAGGAGCCTCAATTAACCCGATTGCTTTCAGGTGTCGTTCCAGTGAATCCACTTTAGACTTACTGTTACCCCTGTGCAGGTAAGGATGCCTGAAATACCTGACAGGCCGGTGGAACTGTGTACATAATTCATCAGTAATAATTTGCCCTTTGCTGATTTCTTCCTTAAAGACTTCAAAATTTACATTGTTGTAGTCGGGATGCGAATAAGTATGATTACCCAGTTCCATTCCATTCTCAAGCCATTGGACCAATAAATCCTTTCTGTTTTTGTCTGTTTGCTCATTCACCATGAGCTTATTCTCATTAACAAAGCCGATGGCCGGAATTTGATATTCTTTTAATGAAGATAGTATTCCTGTAGTGATTGATTTATGCTCATCAGGATTGTATTTACTTAATCGGGAGAGTGGAAGATCGTCGATGGTAAAGCAAATCTTATTGGTTTGCGCCTGCGACAAAAAGCCAAAACTGAGCAAAAAATAGAATAAGGTTAAACGATAGTTCATATCTCAATTTTCCTTGAGAAATAGGAAGAATAATCACGCATGCTTCGTTCATAAGGATGTTCCAATAAAGGAGAAGAGATGAGAAAGTCAGCTGTGGACCGGTTGCAGGCTGTCGGGATATTATAAAGCACGGAGATGCGCTCCAGGGCTTTTACATCAACTTCATGAGGATGAGGTTGCATGGGGTCCCAGAAGAAAATCAAAATATCCACTTTGCCTTCTGAAATCATTGCCCCTAACTGCTGATCTCCACCAAATGGCCCTGATTTGAGACGGAGAAGCCTGATCGGAAACCGAAGGCCTTTTTCATCATGTATTTTCTTCTTCAAAGTCTCTTCCACAAGGATGCCCGTAGTACCGGTGCAAATCAGTTCATGATTGATAAGTGACTCCCAGTTCCACTCCACCCATTCTACCATATCTTTTTTGCAATTATCATGAGCCACAAGGGCAATCCGTTTTGATGCTTTCATAATAACTTCTTTAGCAATAGATTAAATAAACTTTAGTATAGTGTTTTTATGAATCTTTTGGTTGGATCAAAGCGCTGTATTTCACCATTTCATCAATACAACAACCATTTTTTAAGCCTGCAAAGTTAGTCCATACTTATGAAACCCGACTCTTCGATTATTATCTTTCGATTTCCGGATTGAAAAGTTATTAACAGCCAATCTAGAATCAGCCTTCTTGAATTATTTTTGTATTCTTAATTATCATCTTTTCATATTAGATCTGTCCCTCATAGAAAGGAGGTGTCCGGGGTTCAGTAAACGGTTATTACAATTGAATATTTATGTTTTATTATTTAAAATTCATGTTTTATGAACACGTTACGTAACAATGTCAAATTGCTTGGCCGTTTAGGCCAGGATCCGGAAATCCGCATTTTGGAAAAAGGGAATAAAGTGGCTAATTTCTCGCTTGCCACAGGGGATAAATACAAGGACAAAGACGGAAATCAAAAAGATCAGACGGAATGGCACAATATTGTTGCCTGGGGTAACCTTGCTGAACGCTGCGAAAAATACCTCAAGAAAGGAAAGGAAGTCCTTATCGATGGACGTCTCACACATCGCAGCTGGGAAGATAAGAATGGTGTAAAACACCAGACAACAGAAGTCGTGGTGAATGAACTGTTGTTTATTGGCACCAAGCAGGAAGAAAAGCAATAGCCTTTCTTAGTTGTGACTGAACAGATTGTCTCAAAAGCAAGTGTTTTGACATTCAGCCATTTTACTGACCAACAAAGGAATAAGGTCATAGAAATAGCCGGGCAGCTTGAATATAGCACAAACTTTTGAGGCAGTCTTTTCATTTAATTGATCACTACCGGACGGCTGGCAACGACTAGTTGATGGCTGTCTTTCAGTTTTACATAATACACTCCTTTTGGGAATCCCTTAAATCTGAATCGCCAGTTAAGTGTTGTAACCATAGGCCTTTCAATGGTTTTATCCTCAAAAAATCTGCCGATAATTTCACCGGCTTCATTTTCCATTGAGAAGGAATAAGTCTCTTTCCCCTTATTCTCAAAAACAATCTCACCGGATACCATACCTTCTGCATATTCTATCCTGTGTGGTGCCGGGGGAATCTTTTTTCCGGTAAGTTTAGAAACCAGCTGCTGCAATTGATTAAATTCTTTATCATCGCCCGAATAGATACTTCCCAGGTCGTTATTATCCGTTATAACCCAAATGGCTTCCTGTCCGGCCAGCCCCTGGTAATGGTTCTTTCCTATAAAACGGGTGAGTTCCAATAAACTGCCATCTGCCATTTTACCAAAGGCTAAAAGAGATTCTTCTCCCGGTGACCGGTCATGCATCTGGGTACACATAGCATACACTTGTATTTCCTTCTTCTTACCCGGTAACAAGGTGATGAGTTCCTGCTGGGTAACTATCATCCGCTGTTCATTGGTATCCGCTGTTTCCAAAAATCTCCCATTCTCCAGTTCAAGATGCAACGTATTCCGACCTTTATTTTCCACCTGCATCAGTAAACAGGGTCCGTAATAACCACTGATAAAACGATTGGAATCCTTGTTGTTTCCCGAGAGTTGAACCTGTATCAGGCCTTTTTTACTGGCCTCAGCAATGCTGATATTTTCAGCCATACTTTGATGGATGAAGAACAGATTCGTAAAAATCAAGAACAGGAAAGAGTTTTTGTTCATAAATCATGGATTTGAAGTATAACGCTAACATTCTGTTTTTTATTGAATCAATAATTTCTTATATTTATGATCCATTCAATACTCCTATAATTATGTCCCGAATCTTCCTGTCATTATCGATTTTACTTTTTCTTCAATCCTGTTCCATGAATAAAAATACTCCAACCGTAGTTTCCTCAGTCGACCTCGAACGTTATGCCGGTAAATGGTATGAAATAGCCTCATACCCTGTCTCATTTCAAAAGGATTGT
This sequence comes from Bacteroidales bacterium, assembly GCA_016707785.1. Taxonomy (NCBI): domain Bacteria; kingdom Pseudomonadati; phylum Bacteroidota; class Bacteroidia; order Bacteroidales; species Bacteroidales bacterium. Next base: position 15,476 of record JADJGZ010000013.1, read on the forward strand.
TATTGCATTCAGGCAGATTATACCCTTACTGACAAAGGATATGTCAGGGTGTTTAATTCCTGCAAAAAAGGCAGCATCAATGGGAAACCGGGTTCAATCAGTGGTAAGGCTTTCGTTGTAGAAGGAACGAATAATGCAAAACTAAAGGTCCAGTTTTTCTGGCCATTCAAAGCCCCATACTGGATCATCGGACTGGCAGATGATTATTCATGGGCAATTGTTTCCGGCCCCTCAAGGAAATATTTATGGATTTTAAGCAGAACCCCGCAAATGAACCCTGAAGTGTATGAAATGCTGTTGGAAAAATTAAAAAATGATGGTTTCGACCTTCAAAAACTCAAAAAAGGAGTGCAGGGTTGTGATTAAAATCTGACAGATCTTCATCAAAATAAAAATTTCTGCTTATTACCCCGGGAGTCAAAACTGATACCCATTCCGTCTCTTCATGTTCATAACTTTTTGATATTATTAACACCCCTTCAGGTGAATCGGGGTAAACAATATTTTATTTTGTACGTATCGATTGCCTTATCAGTATTATCCACTAAACTGTGCTCATATGCCCGTAAAAACTGTTTCAAAGGCCAAACAAAAAAAGATCTTTGTTCTCGATACCAGTGTTATATTATATAACCATAATGCTATCAATAGTTTCGATGATAACGATGTTGCTATCCCTATAACTGTTCTCGAGGAACTGGACAATTTCAAAAAAGGAAATGACAACATCAATTTTGAGGCCCGTGAATTCATCCGGATCATCGATAAATTATCGGATAAGAGAACATTAAGCCGCTGGATAGCCCTGCCCAAATCAAAAGGTGGCAAGTTCAGGGTGATTATGAATGAATCCAGCGAATTGGATGCCCGGGTAGTATTTGGGGATAACAAGCCTGATCACAGGATCCTGAATGCGGCACTTTCACTCTCAGTAGAACATAAGGACTGTAAAGTTATCCTTGTTTCAAAAGATGTGAACCTTCGGTTAAAGGCAAAGGCTCTGAATTTATCGGCTGAGGACTTCCTGACAGGTAAGATTAAAGATGTTGAAGGTCTTTATACTGGCAAAACAACAATTGAAGGGTTGCCTTCAAAAGTGATTGATTCCATTTATCAGAATGGCTGGTGTGAACCTTCGGAAATAGGAATCACACAACCGATAGCAAATCATTACTATATCCTAAAGAATACCAAGAATTCAGCTTTGGGATTCTATAACCAGGTTACCAACCGTATCGAAAGAATAGATAAAAAGCCCGCATACCGGATCATGCCCAGGAATGCTGAGCAGGTTTTTGCACTGCATGCCATTATGAATCCTGCAATTAAACTGGTGACCCTACAAGGGGTGGCCGGAACAGGAAAAACATTGCTGGCTTTGGCAGGTGCGATGGAGCAACGCAGAGATTTCAAACAGATCTATCTTGCCCGTCCCATCGTTCCTTTAAGTAATAAGGAGATAGGTTTCCTTCCGGGAGATATCAAGGAAAAGATTGGCCCCTATATGGAACCACTCTATGATAACCTGAAATTCATTCAAAGTCAGTATGGGGAGAAGGATAAAGAAGCCAAAGTGGTAACTGATTCCTTGCAAAATGAGAAACTCGTTGTAACTCCATTGGCTTATATCCGGGGCAGAAGCATTTCCAATGTATTTTTTATCGTGGATGAAGCCCAGAATCTGACCCCTCATGAGGTGAAAACAATCATAACACGTGCCGGGGAAAATACCAAAATTGTATTTACAGGTGACATCTACCAAATCGATACTCCATACCTCGATGCACAGAGTAATGGTTTATCCTATCTCATTGATAAGATCAAGCACCATCCTCTCTACGCCCACGTAAGACTGGAAAAAGGGGAGCGCTCTGAACTGGCGAACCTGGCGAATGATTTGCTGTAAGAGTTGCAGAATTGTTTAGGTGTGATTGTCGGATGTCGAATGTCGGATTGCAGATTGTTCTTAATTCTGAATTCGTTAATCTTCAATCGTTAATCAAGATTGCCCATGAATTTGGATTGTCGATTAACGAGTTTTGATTTTTGAAGTGAAAATAGCCACAAGTAGTGCAGTGTAAATCAGCGTAATGATCCGTTTTGTCCGCGTTCCATTTGCCGAACCAGAATAAAGTGTTGAGGGGTCGGGGGTGGGTTCACAGGGAAACATTCTCATCATATTACACTCAAACTCTCAACCCATACTCAAAACTGCAACAGAAATAACACTTTTAAATTGAGTATTTAGTGTTCAATATTGAGTGTTCCTCCTCACATGGAGCAGAATATATAACACTCAATAATAAATATTGAATTAATAAGTAGATCCTTACTTACCTATTGAGATAATGGTCTTGAAAATTAAAGATCCAGCACTCAGAGCCAACTACTCCCCTTCGGGGCACCCGGCACCCAGCACCCAGCACTCAGCACTCAGCACGGCACTCAGCACTCAGCACTATCTAGAACGGGCAGCACTCCATTTCCCTGACTCTTCCACCACGGTATCCCGGGTTGAAGCCGCCATTGGAGCTACCTCCAAACATGCTGAACTGGTCAAATTCCCATACGATACTGATCTCATGTGAAGAACGTGCAGCTGTCCGAAGCTCAGTAATGATATAATCATAACTGTACATGATCTTCATCCGGGTTTCACGATTGAAAGGGGCATTGATACCAATAGCAAAAACAGCATCATTAACATTGCCGAAATCGAAAGTTTGACTACGGAACCAGGCACCCAGGTAAACTGAGGATTTAAGGATATTCAAACCCATTGAGTAGGTAGAGAAATCAGCCTGTTTTTCATAGATGAATCCGGGATTGAACTTAAAAGACCCCGAGTTCCTGTAATTTCTGTAGGATGAAGATCTTCCGCGATCTACTTCAAGAACTAAGTCGCCATTGATCACCAATTTCCTTGGAAGACGGGCATCAAGGTTTAGGAATGATTCGTTGGGCTGAAATACGTGGTTCACGGCAACACCTACAGTACCCTGGATACCGGCAATACTTGTACCTGTTTCAGCAAAGCGGTAAACACCTCCCACTGAAAAGTCGGGATAGGTTACACGATTCTTATCAGGAATATCAAAGGCAGTAGGATAGATATTTCCATACCTCGGGTGAAGCTGATCAGGGAAAACCAATGCATCCCAGTTGATGGATTTCTGTACAAAAGAAACCATAAAACCTACCTGGGCTACCATGTTTTCCTGAAGTGGAACCCTTGCAGCTGTTCCAATTCCTACATTACTTGCCTTGATAAGGCCTGTACCTGCTTTATCGGATAAAACCAGTAATCCCAATCCACCGGAACCCGGCAGTGCCCTTTCAGCAACATCCAACGAGAAATTATAGGTCTTGAAATCTTCTGGTATACCAGTCCACTGGTCCCTGTAATTGAACCTGGCCCTGAAACCCGGATTAAGCCCTATATACCCTGGATTATAGTAGATTGGGTTGTTATAGAATTGGGAGAAAATGGGATCCTGAGCCTGGAGGGTTCCAATCCCTGATAGAGTTGTGAAGAGCAGTACAGCAAACAGAATGCTGTTTTTCTTGCTGGTAAAAGAATTCATTTCTTGCAGGTTTTTTGTTGCCTTACGCTAAAAACTGTTCGCTGAATGATAACCGATAAAGAAAACACGTCAGGATTTAGTCAATAAAAGTACAATAAAAATAATTCAATTGTACTCCTACCTAATTAAAGTTACTGTTCCCGTGAATGTCTGTGGCATGTTATCATTGTTTCCTACATTATGCCCATCCCAATAAGTGCCATCGCGGAAAATCGCTTTGGCTCTCCAGAGATAAACTCCAGTAGGGGCTAAAATATTGTTAATGGTTCCATCCCATCCTTCTGTAGGTGAGCCTTTCACATCAAGCTTATCCGACGACCAGAGGAGATTTCCCCAACGATCAAGAACTTCGATATAATACTTGCTGAGATTAATTCCGGATGGTTTGAAGAGGGTAACTCCTTCCTGTGTATTATCAGGGGCAAATGCATTAGGTACATACAGCCCTTTAAATACAAAGGAATAGTTCATGGTAGTGGTATCACCGCAATCCTGGCCGTTCCAGGAGATCAGCTTGATGGAGTATTCACCATCACGATCGAACTGAACAACAGGCTCTTCAGCATAGGAAGTATTTCCATTGCCAAAATCCCACAGGAATCCGGTTCCATTGATGGTTCCATTGTTCAACTTAATCTGACCCTGGACATTCTCATGGTTTTCAGTAATGCTGAACACAGCTACAGGACTCGAATTCACAGCAACCTGCTGTACCAGAGTGTCGGCACATCCATGCATGTCGGATACAATCATCTTTGCATTATAAATACCGGCATGACTGAAATCATAGGATGGATTTTTTTGAGTGGAAGCACCTAATGTAGCCTGGTCATCACTGAAATACCAGTTCCAGGTTGCAATTTGTGCTGAGGAAGTATCACTGATATCATTGAAGTATACTGGTTTTCCTTCGCAGCTGTTAGCCCAGGTAAAATTGGCCTGTGGAGGAGCAAAAATGGAAACCGACTTCATAATGGTATCATAACAACCTATCACATTGGAGCTCACAAGGTTTACCTGGTATTCTCCGGAAGTTCCATATTCATATTTTGGGTTCTTCAATGTGGATGAAGCTGCAGTATTCATAGGATCTCCGAATTTCCACTGATAATCTTTTACCAGGCTTCCATTTCCGGAAGTCATATTTGTGAATGGTGTCTCAAATCCTATACATACATCTTTCCAGGTGAAGTCTGTCTTTGGTGCTGGATTAACATTCACATCCTGCTCTGAGGTCGAGGTTACTGCACCTCCAACCATATTAGTGGCAACAGTCAGCTTTACCTTAAAGTTGCCTGCTTCGGTGTATGCATGAGTAACCATAGCCTGTGGCTGTGTGAAAGTCTTCACTGTATTGTCACCAAAATCCCATGTCCAGGATGCAATTGGTGCCTGGCAGGTACTATGATCCACAAAATGCATGGTCTTCTTTTGGCATAAGAGGGTGTCTACCGCATCAAATGTGCTTTGGATACAAGGAGTACGACGAATGGTATCGGTTATGGTGCTGATACAACCTGAAATACTGGTGGTTGTCAGGGTTACAAAGTATGCCCCGGGGAAAGGATAATTATGGCTGACATTTGGATTGCCTGGCAAAGTAATCGTGTCGGCAGTTCCATCACCATATTCCCAAATCCACTCATTGATTGTAGCATTACTGGTGAGATCGGTAAAGTTCACAAGGCTGTCGCATTGACCACCGCTAACTGAATATTTAGCCTTTGGAAGTGGTGCTATATCAATCATCTGGTAAACAGTGCTGCTGCAATTATGGATATCAGTAGCCTCAAGGGTTACCAAATATGGACCAGCCTTGGCATATTTATGCGATGGATTGCGCTCAAAGGAGAGATTGCTAAACCCTGATTCAGGATCACCAAAATTCCATTTGAAGGAAATCAGGGAATCACCGGCAGGAGTAACCACATTACTGGTAAACCAGGTGGTTTCTCCATGACAGGTCTCAGTGTTATTGATAGCGATTTCCATGCCTTCAGGGATATAGACAGCCTTGATTATGGTGTCAGTACAACCCGATGCATTGGTTACAATCAGTTTAACATTGTAAGTAGTGTCAGTATATCCATAAACATACACCGGATCACGGAGGGTAGAATAACTTCCCGGCCTGAATTCCCAGTACCAGCTGGTTACTGTGGATTGTGGACTGGTTGACAGATCCTGGAAGATGACAGAACCATTATGACAAGGTTCAGCAGTAAATTTGAATTCAGCCTGTGGAGCAGGAATTACCATTACCTGGATATTGGTGGTGGAACTGCAGCCATGGAATGAGGTTACTGTAAGACTTACATTATAGGTTCCGGCAGAACTGTAAGTGAATACCGGGTTCTGCAAATCGGAAGTGTCGCTTGTCATTGTTGCAACACCAAAATCCCAATGCCAGGAAATGAGGTCTGACCCGTCAGGACTAAAACTCATATCCGTAAAGCTGGTATTATTGCCGCTGCAAGCTACATCAGAGGTAAACTGAGCCACCGGCAAGGAGTGAATAGTCACTGTATGAGAAACTGAATTTTCGCATCCAGTGGTATTGGTGATGGTTAGCGTAACTGTATAATCACCTGCTGCAGCAAACAAATGGCTTGGGGAAGCAAAGGTAGAATGAGCTGTGCCATCGCCGAAATCCCAGTCATAGGCAGAAACAGTAGCTGGTATCACAACTGAAGGATCTGTATTGAAAGTGATGGCAGTTCCATCGCAACTGGGCTGTGAATATAGATATTCAACAGCAGGCGGAGGTGTGATGGTTATGGTTTGTATTGCAGTGTCAGCGCAGCCGTCACTATTGACTACGATCAGGCTGACAACATAATTGCCGGCTGTTTCATAGATGTGGAACGGGCTGGGAACTGCGGAGGTGTTATTGATTCCTGAATTAGGATCACCGAAATCCCATGACCAGCCACCAATGGTAGATCCACTGGATGCCTGTGAGAGATCAGTAAAGCTGGTGACTTGTTCGGAACAGGAGCCATCAACTTCGAATGATGCAAGTGGAGAAGCCTTTATTACAAGGTTGGCCGCATAAGTGTTCTCACAGCCGGTTGTTGTATGAATGGTAAGGCTTACAGTATAAATACCACTAACTGCGTAGGTATGTGTAACATCAGAATTGGTCGGGTCATTTACGGTAACCTGGATACCATCGCCGAAATTCCAGTTCCATGAATTAATGGTTCCGTTGTATGCTGTTGAAACATCGTTGAATGACACTTCTGAACCTGCACATGTGGGGGAACTTGTTAAGAAAAGAGCCACAGGAGCTGTGCTTACTTGTACCTGGTGATACATTGTACTAACACATCCATTGGTATTGGTGATAGTGAGCGATACATTGTAAGTTCCCGGAGCAGAATAGATATGGCCCGGATCAGCATCTGTTGAAGTGCTGTTATCTCCGAATTGCCATAACCAGGTGGTAATAGTGGCTAAACTGATATGACTTGTACTGTTGAACATGATGGTATCAGTTGCACAGCCATTGTTGTAACTAAAATCAACATAAGGGGCAGGATTTATACTCACTGTTTTAACCATTGTATTTGTACATCCATTTATAGCGCTCACCTGCAAGCTGACCTGGTAGTTACCTGCCTGGCTGTACGTATGTGTTGGATCCTGGAAGCTGGAGGTATTGGATGATCCTGAAAGTGGATCTCCGAAATTCCAGTTCCAGCTGGAAACAGCACCTTGTGACATATCTTCAAATTCAACGGCCATTCCTGCACAGGTTCCCTGAACACTGAAGTTCGAAACAGGGCTCTGGAGGATATTGATCGGAAGTACTTGTGAATTTGAACAACTGTCGTTGGTGTAAACCGTCAGGGTCACATTATAGGCGCCGTAATTGGCATAGGTGTGACTTACATCAGGATTGTTAGGGAATAGGATGGTTTGTGTGTTGCCATCTCCAAAATTCCATTCCCAGCGTACAAGGTATCCAACAGAAGCCGATGAATTCGTAGTAAACTGAATGTTGCTCTGCTGGCAGGTTGGCTGTGTGAAACCAAACACTACAGTGGGCTGTGGATAAACATTCACTGTGCGTGTGACTGAATTCTGGCACCCGGCAAGGTCAGTAATGGTAAGGGTTACCTGGTAATTTCCTGCGATATTGTAAATATGTGCCGGAGCCTGTAAAGTAGAGGTTAATCCGTCACCAAATTGCCAGAACCAACTGGCTACATTCGCTGTATTCACAATTGGAGCTGGATGGAACTGAACCGGTGAATTGGCACAATGGGCATCCGTGTAGAAGTCAACAGCCGGAAGTGCGTTGATGATAACAGTCTGTACACTTGTGCTTTCACATCCATTGGAAGTGGTAACTGTCAGGCTCACCTGGTAAGTTCCTGCTGTTGCATAGGTGTGAACAGGGTTCTGTAGGGGTGAGAAGTTGTTCCAGTTGGAAATTGGATCTCCAAAGTCCCAATGCCAGTTTGAAATAGCACCGGTTCCGCCGGTTTGAGAAAGGTCGGTGAACTGAACAGCACTGTTTATACAAGTGTTTTCAAATTCAAAGTTGGCCGTTGGGGCTGGTTCTATAACAATTGTCTGGGTTGTTACAGTTTCGCAACTGTCGCTTCCGGTAATGGTGAGGGTGATCGTATAGGTTCCTGAGATTGCATAAATATGCTCAGTATCTGGATTAGCCGGGAAATTGATGCTTTCCTGGTTGCCATCACCGAAATCCCATGTCCAGTTAGAAATGAAACCGGCATATGTTGTGGAAACATCATCAAATTCAACCGGAATACCCTTACAACGCTGTTGTGAGATGTTGAACATAGCAACAGGCGCAGGATTCACTACAACCGTTTTGGTTTTGCTGGATACGCAACCTGAAAGATCAGTTACAGTCAATGTTACCTGGTAGCTGCCAGCATTGAAATAAGTATGAACGGGAGATTGCAGGTAGCTGAAGCCACCATCTCCGAAATCCCAAACCCATGAATTGATATTTGCAACATTCACAACAGTTGTATCTGGTGCAAAATATGACAGGTCATTTACACAGGTGTGATGATGAATGAAATCAACAGCCAATCCTGGAAGTATAATAACATCCTTTACGATTGTATCAGTACAGTTATTGAAATTCCTGGCAACATGAGTAACCTGGTAGGTTCCCGGACCACTGAATTTATGTTCAGGATTTTCCTGGTTTGAGTAATTATCGATGCCAGTTGCCGGGTCACCAAAATCCCACCACCATGAAACTACATTACCCGCACCATTGGCATAGGACTGATCCTCGAACTGAGTATTCAGGCCATTGCAGGTATTGACATAGCTGAAGTTGGCTACTGGTGCAGGAATGATATCCACTGTTTGGGTAACTGAAGCAATACAACCAAAGGAATTGGTGATCACCAGGGTTACATTGAATTGCCCGGAAGTATCATATTGGTGTAAGGTATTCGGATTTTCAGGGAAATAGATAGTGTCATTGTCTGAGCCATCACCATAACTCCAAACCCATTGTGCAACATTTCCATACAAGGTATGCGAAAGGTCAGTAAAATGAACGGGTTCGTTGGAACAGACTGGTGAATTATAGGCAAAGAAAGCGGTTGGGGTCTGTGAAACATACACCTGGTGAATATTGGTAATTGAATTACCAAGAGTATCTATAGCAGTAAGGGTCACTGTATAATGCCCGATGGCTGCATACAAATGGGTGGGATTCATCTGGATGGATGTAGATCCATCACCAAAGTTCCACATCCAGCTTGCCATTGCTCCAATATTGGTAGCAATAGGATCAACTGCAAAGTTAACAGGCTGGCTTTCACAGGTTGGACCCCAGGTAAAATCAAGCCCTGGTGCAGCAGCGAAGGTTAATGTCATAGTATCAACAACTGATGCACAAGGAGTGTTTCCAAATGCAGTGAGTTGGAGTACAACATGTCCTAAGGAATAATCAAAGGCGCTTGGATAATATATCGGTGCCAGTAAGGTAGGATCATTGAAACTGCCGTTGCCGGAGGTACTCCACATCACTGAATTGGCATTAGGGGCTGAAGAACCAAGCACTGTGTAAGTACAGGTATTGCAAATTGTAGCACCCGGGCCGGCATCAACTGTTGGAGCAGGAATGATAGTAATGAGTTTGCTGTCGGAAACACTCGAACAAGGTGAATTGTAAGCCGTCAGTGTTAACGACACGGAACCATTTGCGATATCAGCTGCACTAGGTGTATAGGTTGTAAGAAGTGCAGTTGGATTACTGAAAACACCGCTTCCACTACTGGTCCAGAGAAGTGAATCCTGGTCAATGGAGGTAGCATCCGTAATTTCATAGGCATCAGTAGAACAAACGAGATCATCCGGACCGGCGGATACAACGGGTATCCTGCTAATGGTCAGAAGGGTCTGGTCAGAAACCAGTCCGCTGCATGGGGCAATTGGATTGGCTGAAAGGGTAAGGGTAACCAACCCTGAAGTAATATCGGCAACGCTCGGTGTGTAAGTAGGAGAAACAGTATTGCCATTGGCAAAAGTACCTGTTCCGGAAGTAGACCAGTTAATGGAAGAATAAGTTATAGCCGAAGCGCCGCCGATAGTGATATTGATGTCTTCACAAATTATGAGATCCGGACCGGCATCAACTACCGGCATAGAAATGAATGTGATGGTTTTGCTGTCAGAAACACTTCCACATCCTACGTTCGATGAGGTAAGTGTTAATATTACCGAGCCGGCAGTCAGATCAGCCGCACTAGGAGTATAACTTGGAGTCAATGTTGAAGCATTGATGAGGATTCCTGTCCCTGTTGTTGTCCAGACAAGGCTGGTATGATACAATGAAGTTGCATCTGTTACTGTATAAGTGGCACTCATACAGTTGTTGTCGTCAGCACCAGCTGATACAACAGGTGTTTGCTCTATGGTCAGGGTTACACTATCCACTGCTGCAGCCGGGCAAGGACTCAAAGGATTGCCTGTTAATGTGAGGATGGCAAATCCATTGGTGATATCCAGCGCTGAAGGAATATAAGTAGGGGTGAGGGTGTTGGCATTGGATAATACACCGCTCCCTGTTGCAACAGTCCAAAGTATAGAGGAAACATTGGCTGAACTGGTTCCGGTCAATGTGTAAGGACTTGAGCAGATATGTGTATCAACACCTGCATTCACTGCAGGCAACTGGGTAATACTCAGTGTCATGGCATCAGAAACACTGATGCAAGACGGTAATGCATTGGAAGTAAGGGTCAGGATTACTGATCCTGCCAGCATATCAGCCGTTGAAGGAATGTACACCGGATTAACAACTGCAGGATTGGTGAAACTTCCAGTCCCACTGCTTGTCCATAATACTGATGCAAAATTGCTGGCAGTAGCTGAACCAAGTGCAAAAGGAATATTGTTACAAATACTTGCATCAGGCCCTGCATAAGCTGTTGCTGCACCATTGATGGTAAGTACAAATGAGTCGGAAACACTGCCTGTGCATGGTGCATTGGCATCAACAGTCATAGTGAGAACAACACTTCCGGCCGCAATATCAGCAACACTTGGAGTGTAGGTTGCAAGCACCAGGTTACCATTGGTAAAACTACCTGTGCCTGAAGTGCTCCAAATAAGGTTTGAGAAATATGAGGCAGATGCACTCGCTGTGGAATAGGACATTCCTTCGCAAATCAGAGTATCAGGTCCGGCCGAAATTGCAGGTGCACGTGTAATGGTAACCAGTTTATCATCACTTAAAGGATAACAAGGTGTATTACCATTGATAGTCAAAGTAAGGGTTACAACTCCCGATAGGATATCTCCGGCTGAAGGAGTATAGGTTGGATTCAGAATTCCGGTATTTGAGAATGAACCGGTTCCTGAACTGGTCCAGAATAAACTGCTATAGGCTGAAGCAGAGGCATCCAGTAAAGAAACAACGGATCCTTCACATATGTTGACGTCAGCACCTGCAAATATTGCCGGGGCACTGGTAATGGTAAGGATTAGCGTATCTGAGATAACTACTGAACAAGGTGCAATTGGTTGAGCCGTCATCACCAGGTTCACAAATCCGGCTGTAATATCAAATGAGCTAGGATAATAGGTGGGATTTAAAGTGTTTCCACCGGTAAATGAACCTGAACCTGTTGTTGCCCAGCTGACAGATGAATAATTAGTTGCAGTCGCAGTGGATACAGTATAATTGCTGCCGGCACAAATGGTGTCATTTATTCCTGCACTGGCGGTCATATAAGCATGGAAGTTCATGGCAACCACATCGCTGATCACATTCATACAAGGTGAAATACCTGAAACAGTAAGGGTTAGGTTAACAGTTCCTGCTGTAAGATCAGCTGCTGAAGGGATATAAATGGTTGACAGGCTATTTGAAGCGGAGAAATTACCGGTACCGGATGTAGTCCAAAGCAAAGTAGCATAGTTTGACGCTGTGGCAGTGGTAATGGTAAAGTCGATGGGCTGACAAACATCAATATCAGATCCTGCGTTTACAGTGGGGGCAGAGGTAATTGTGATAAGCACAGTATCAGAAGTAAAAGATGCGCTGCATGCTCCACTTCCTGAAGCCTGAAGTACCAAAACAACAGAGCCGGATGCAACATCACCTGCGCCTAAAGTATAAGATGAACTCAGTAAGTTTGGATCACTGAAAGTGCCGTCACCAGAGCTAATCCATATAGTTGTGCCTGTGTTGGAAGAAGTTCCGATAAGTGCAACCGGAAGATCAGAACAAATGGATTGATCCATCCCGGCATTTACAGTTGGTAGATACTCAATATCAGCACTTCCTGACATCAGTATGCTACATCCTGTTACCTGGTCAGTTCCCAGGACTGTAAATAAACCTGGGGATTGTAATCCAAAACTGATGGCTGATCCGGTGCCTGATAGTATGATGCCAGTACTGCTGCCATCCTTGTATAAGGTATAGTCAATACCGTTTTCTGAACCATCAAGTCCTACGATAGCTGAAGCACAAAGTACTCCTGCCGGTGTTACATTGAATAAGGTTGGACTGGGTACCACTACACAACTATCCAACATTGTAATCTGGCAACTGTTAGCGCCGCCAACAGCCAGTATTGTATAAATGCCATTGGTAAATTGAGGGCCAAAGTTTAATACATTGCCTGTACCGGCAAGTGTATCAACATTTAAAATACCATCAATAACAAGAACATAATTCACGCCCAATTCAGATCCGTTTAAGGTGATATCTGCACCGGCACATTGTGTCCCTTGTGGGAATATGGTGAAACTGAGCGGAGAAGGCTGGATGTCAGCAACCCCATTCATGGTAGTTGGACAGCCATTGAGGGTACTGGTTGCAATAACTGTATAGTTACCCGGGATGGTAACAACACCAAAGCTAATGGCTGAACCGGTTCCCGGTACTGCTGCTCCAACATTCACAATACCATTCCTGATAAGTTGATAGTTAACGCCAGCTTCTGAATCATCAACACCGATTGAACTTCCAACACAATTGATACCGGCAGGTGTCAGGTTGTAAGCGATAGGTGCAGTCATTATTAGAGTGGTGCCATTCATATTGGATATACATCCGGCTGGAACGGAAACTGCGATAACTGTATAGTTACCAGCAATTAACGGTGCCCCGAATGAGATCATTGAACCTGTTCCCGAAACAGTATCCATTGGGAATAAGCCATCTCGCATCAGGATATAATCAACTCCTGTTTCAGAACCATTCAAAAGAAGTATGGTGCCCGGACATTGATTTCCGCCTGGCGTTAATGTAAATGCTATTGGAAGTGGCTGTAAGTCAACGTTTCCATTCATAACTGCAATACAGCCATTGCCATTGTCAGCTTCAACAGTGTAAATACCCGGTAAAGTCTGCACTCCAAAATCAATGGCTGCGCCTGTTCCGACTATCGGACTTCCTACATTGAAAATTCCATCACGACGTAATTGGTAGTTTACACCGATCTCAGTATTATCAACACCAATACTGGCTCCAACACAGGAAACACCAGCTGGTGTAATATTAAATACTATGGGTGCATCACCCAGGGTTGTAGTTCCATTCATGACTAACTGGCAATTGGTAATCACTGAATAAGCCAGTATGGTATAAGTTCCGGTTGTTAGCTGTGGTCCGAAATTGAGTGTCCCTCCGGTACCTGGAATGGTATCAATATAAAGGGTATTGTTAAGAACCAGCACATAATTTACATTGAGTTCTGAACCATTCAAACCAATTGATGAACCTGCACAATTGGCTCCTGTTGGAGTTATGGTAAATGCTATAGGTAATGGACTCAACACAACTGTTCCATTCATAAATGTGGAGCATCCATTGGAGGAGGTGGCCACAACTGTGTAGGTACCAGGTAATATTGGAATTCCAAAACTGATAGAGGAACCTGTCCCTGTTACAGGACTTCCAACATTCACTGAACCATTCAGTCGAAGTTGATAAGTAATACCTGTTTCGGAATCATCAAGCCCAAGAGCTGAACCCAGGCAAGCCACACCTGTTGGTGTCATTGTAAAGATTAGCGGATCAACTTTAATGATGGAAGTTCCATTCATAGTTGATTGGCAATTAGTTGAGGTATTGATGGCTACAATCGTATAAGTACCTGGCAGTGGCTGAGGACCAAAGCTGATAGCACTCCCGGTTCCGGAAATGGTGGCAATCGGCAGAGTACCATTCAGTAAAAGGGTATAATCAACTAAAAACTCTGAACCATTCAACCCGATTACTGTATTCACGCAATTGGATCCTGCAGGAGTGATGGTAAAAGCAATGGGCAATGAATAAACATCAATTGGTCCATTCATGATTGTTGTACAACCATTCAAAGAGGTGGCAACAATTGTATAATTACCTGTAAGAGTTTGAACACCAAATGTGATAGCTGAACCGGTGCCTGCAACTGGAGCACCTATATCGGTAATACCATCTAAACGGAGTTGGTAACTTACACCAACTTCTGAGTTATCTAATCCAATCGTTGTTCCAACACATGCAATGCCGGCAGGTGTCATATTGAAAGCGGTTGGTGCAGGATCAAGGATCAAACTGCCATTCATATTCGCCTGGCAGTTAGTCAGGACATTGTATGCATAAATAGTGTACGTTCCCGTAGTTGGTTGAACCCCAAAGCTAAACATACCACCTGGTCCCGAAATAGTGTCAAGATTTAGAACACCATTCAGTACCAATACATAATTAACTCCAATCTCAGAACCATTTAAGCCTATGGCAGTATTTGAACAGGCATTGCCAGTGGGGGTAATGGTATAGATTACTGGAAGCGGATTAACATCCACCGATCCGTTCATATTATTTGTGCAACCATTGGCTGCAGTAGCAATCACGGTATAGTTTCCGGTCAGGGTCTGTGCGCCGAAGGAAATGGCAGCACCTGTTCCTGCAACAGGGGTACCGATATTGGTGGTACCATTGAGACGAAGTTGGTAATCAACCCCAACTTCAGAGTTGTCAAGACCAAGAACAGCACCGATACAAGCCACACCTGCCGGGGTCATATTGTAGGCAGTAGGAGCAGGGACAAGAGTCACGCTTCCGTTCATGGTAGCCTGGCAATTGGTGGTGGTGTTATAAGCAATAATGGTATAAGTGCCGGTAGTAGGCTGGTTTCCGAAAGTAATCACTCCACCGGTTCCGGGGATAGTATCAAGATGTAAGGTTCCATTGAGGATCAGTACATAATTTACATTGATTTCTGAACCATTGAGTCCGATAGGTGAGTTTGTGCAACCATTGGCAGCAGGTGTCATGGTGAAAAGAACAGGCAATGGACTAACATCCACCGATCCGTTCATGTTATTGGTGCAACCATTGGCAGCAATAGCAATTACTGTATAGTTTCCAGTCAGTGCCTGTGCACCGAAGGAGATTGCAGCACCTGTACCTGCAACCGGTGTACCGATGTTGGTGGTACCATTGAGACGGAGTTGGTAATCAACGCCAACTTCAGAATTGTCAAGACCAAGAACAGCACCGATACAAGCCACACCGGCCGGGGTCATATTGTAGGCAGTAGGAGCAGGGACCAATGTCACGCTTCCGTTCATGGTAGCCTGGCAATTGGTGGCGGTGTTGTAAGCAATAACGGTATAGGTGCCGGTAGTAGGCTGGTTTCCGAAAGAAATCACACCGCCTGTACCTGGGATGGTATCGAGGTATAAGGTTCCGTTGAGAACCAGTACATAATTTACATTGATTTCTGAACCATTGAGTCCGATAGGTGAGTTGGTGCAACCATTGGCAGCAGGTGTCATGGTGAAAAGAACAGGCAATGGACTAACATCCACCGATCCGTTCATATTATTTGTGCAGCTATTGGCCGCAGTAGCAATCACGGTATAGTTTCCAGTCAGTGCCTGTGCACCGAAGGAGATTGCAGCACCTGTTCCTGCAACCGGGGTACCGATATTGGTGGTACCATTGAGACGGAGTTGGTAATCAACCCCAACTTCAGAATTGTCAAGACCAAGAACAGCACCGATACAAGCCACACCTGCCGGGGTCATATTGTAGGCAGTAGGAGCAGGGACAAGAGTCACGTTTCCATTCATTGTTGACTGACAATTAGTGGCGGTGTTGTAGGCAATAATAGTGTAGTTACCGGTAGTAGGCTGGTTTCCGAAAGTAATCACACCACCGGTTCCGGGGATGGTATCAATATGTAAGGTTCCATTGAGGATCAGTACATAATTTACATTGATTTCCGAACCATTGAGTCCGATAGGTGAGTTGGTGCAACCATTGGCAGCAGGTGTCATGGTGAAGAGAACCGGTAATGGACTAACATCCACCGATCCAGTCATATTATTTGTGCAACCATTTGCAGAGGTGGCAATTACTGTATAGTTTCCAGTCAGTGCCTGTGCTCCAAAAGAAATTGCAGCACCTGTTCCTGCAACCGAAGTACCGATATTGGTGGTACCATTGAGACGGAGTTGGTAATCAACCCCAACTTCTGAATTGTCAAGACCAAGAACAGCACCGATACAAGCTACACCAGCCGGGGTCATATTGTAGGCAGTAGGAGCAGGGACAAGAGTCACGCTTCCGTTCATAGTAGCCTGGCAATTGGTGGCAGTGTTGTAGGCAATAACGGTATAAGTGCCTGTAGTAGGCTGGTTTCCGAAAGAAATCACACCACCTGTACCTGGAATAGTATCGAGGTATAAGGTTCCGTTGAGAACCAGTACATAATTTACATTGATTTCAGAACCATTGAGTCCGATAGGTGAGTTGGTGCAACCATTGGCAGCAGGGGTCATGGTGAAAAGAACAGGCAATGGACTCACATCCACCGATCCGTTCATGTTATTTGTGCAACCATTGGCAGAAGTAGCAATTACTGTATAGTTTCCAGT
Organism: Bacteroidales bacterium; assembly: GCA_016707785.1. Taxonomy (NCBI): domain Bacteria; kingdom Pseudomonadati; phylum Bacteroidota; class Bacteroidia; order Bacteroidales; species Bacteroidales bacterium. Next base: position 32,446 of record JADJGZ010000013.1, read on the forward strand.
CAGTGCCTGTGCACCAAAAGAAATAGCAGCACCTGTTCCTGCAACCGGGGTACCGATGTTGGTGGTACCATTGAGACGGAGTTGGTAATCAACCCCAACTTCAGAATTGTCAAGACCAAGAACAGCACCGATACAAGCCACACCGGCCGGGGTCATATTGTAAGCAGTAGGAGCCGGGACCAGTGTCACGTTTCCGTTCATGGTAGCCTGGCAATTGGTGGCTGTGTTGAAAGCAATAATGGTATAGTTTCCGGTAGTAGGCTGGTTTCCGAAAGAAATCACACCGCCTGTACCTGGGATAGTATCGAGATGTAAGGTTCCATTGAGAACCAGTACATAATTTACATTGATTTCCGAACCATTGAGTCCGATAGGTGAGTTTGTGCATCCATTGGCAGCAGGGGTCATGGTGAAAAGAACAGGCAATGGGCTTACCACCACTGATCCGTTCATATTATTTGTGCAACCATTGGCTGCAGTAGCAATCACGGTATAGTTTCCGGTCAGGGCCTGTGCACCGAAGGAAATAGCAGCACCTGTTCCTGCAACCGGGGTACCGATGTTGGTGGTACCATTGAGACGGAGTTGGTAATCAACCCCAACTTCAGAATTGTCAAGACCAAGAACAGCACCGATACAAGCCACACCGGCCGGGGTCATATTGTAAGCCGTAGGAGCCGGGACCAGTGTCACAGTTCCGTTCATGGTTGACTGGCAAAGTGTAAGTGTATTGAAGGCGATAATCGTATAGTTACCGGTAGTAGGCTGATTTCCGAAAGAAATCACACCGCCTGTACCCGGAATTGTATCGAGATGAATGGTTCCATTGAGAACCAGAACATAATTTACATTGATCTCTGAACCATTAAGGCCGATAGGTGAGTTTGTGCAACCATTGGCAGCAGGTGTCATGGTGAAAAGAACAGGCAATGGACTCACATCCACCGATCCGTTCATATTATTGGTGCAACCATTGGCGGCAATAGCAATTACTGTATAGTTTCCAGTCAGTGCCTGTGCACCAAAAGAAATAGCAGCACCTGTTCCTGCAACCAGGGTACCGATGTTGGTGGTACCATTGAGACGGAGTTGGTAATCAACCCCAACTTCAGAATTGTCAAGACCAAGAACAGCACCGATACAAGCCACACCAGCCGGGGTCATATTGTAGGCAGTAGGAGCAGGGACAAGAGTCACGCTTCCGTTCATGGTAGCCTGGCAATTGGTGGCGGTGTTGTAGGCAATAACGGTATAAGTGCCGGTAGTAGGCTGGTTTCCGAAAGTAATCACTCCACCTGTTCCGGGGATGGTATCAATATGTAAGGTTCCATTGAGGATCAGTACATAATTTACATTGATTTCTGAACCATTGAGCCCGATAGGTGAGTTGGTGCAGCCATTGGCAGCAGGTGTCATGGTGAAGAGAACAGGTAATGGGCTAACATCCACCGATCCGTTCATATTATTTGTGCAACCATTGGCAGCAGTGGCAATCACGGTATAGTTTCCGGTCAGTGCCTGCGCACCGAAGGAGATAGCAGCACCAGTTCCTGCAACCGAAGTACCGATGTTGGTGGTACCATTGAGACGAAGTTGGTAGTTGACACCTATTTCGGAATCATCAAGGCCAAGGTTTGCACCTATGCATGCAACTCCTGCTGGTATCATATTAAAGGCAGTGGGGGCAAGTTCCAGAATGACACTGCCATTCATAGTTTGTTCACAGAATGAACTGGTATGATAGGCAATGATTGTATAGGTTCCTGCTACTGACTGTGGACCGAAGTCAATCAAACCACCAGTTCCTGGAATGGTATCCAGGTGAACAACACCATTGAAAATCAGGATGTAGTTATAGTTGATGTTTGAACCATTTAATCCAACAGGCGTTCCGGCACAATGGTTTCCGGAAGGAGTTACTGTAAATGGAACTGGTAATGGATCCAATGTAGAGCTGCCATTCATCAGGGAATAACAGTTTGTTAAGTCATTCACAGCCCTTACGGTATATATTCCAATTGCATTTTGAGGGCCAAAGGAAATAGATAATCCGGTTCCGGCAACAGGTGAACCTACGAGTAAGGTGCCATCAAGTATGAGCTGGTATGAAACGCCAGGTTGTGAACCAGCTAATCCAATACTCGTTCCCATGCAGAGAATACCTGCAGGGACTATATCATATTGTATAGGACTATCATTGAAGATAGCCGATCCATTCATTTGAGTTATACAATAAGAGGTTTGGCTGATGGCTATAATGGTATAGGTGCCTGCTGTAGGCTGAGACCCGAAGTTGATAGCTGAGCCTGTTCCATGGATGGTGTCAAGATGAATAGCGTTGTCGAGTATAAGAACGTAATCTACTCCCATTTCCGAACCGTTCAGGCTGATTTCGTCGCCTTCACATGCTGTACCATTGGGAACAATAGTGAAAATAATTGGGTCAGGATAAAGAGTTGCACTATCCTGCATGAAGGAAACACAATTTGTTGTGTCATCAATGGCAATAGCTGAGTAAATACCGGGTAATCCTCCAACGCCAAGGTTGATAGGCCCACCGGTACCAGGTACTGGTGCTCCCAGGTCGAAAGTTCCATTCCATCTTAACTGGTAACTTACCCCAAGCTCTGAACCTGTAAGGCCAATAGTTTGTCCGGGACAAAGAATGCCTGCTGGTATTACACTGAAAATTTGTGGTGCAATGTTGATATATACACTTCCGTTCATCATCGCCTGGCAACCGGTAGTCATGTTGACAGCAAGAATGGTGTAGGTGCCATTGATGGTTTGTGGTCCGAAATCAAGGAAACCAATTAATCCTGTTCCCTGGATTGAATCCAGCACAATATTATTCATGAGTAAGTAGTACATTACTCCCGCATCAGATCCATTTAACCTGATAATAGTTCCCGGGCACTGTGAGCCCAAAGGATTCATGGTGAAAATGGTTGGTAATGGATTTACTACAATCGTAGCTTGTCCGTTCATCATCTGACTTCCGCCATTGGTGGGGTTCACCGCACGGACTTCAAACAGACCGGCAAATGTGTAAGGCCCCCAACTGATCTGAAGTCCGTTTCCTATTACAATCGGGCCATATGGAAAGCCATTATAAATTAGCTGATATTCAATTCCAACTTCGGAACCTGTCAGTGACACCAATAATCCGGGTTCTCCCTGGCAAATTTCTCCACCACCTATTACGCCATACGCATTGGGTAAAGGAAGGATTGTAATGCTAACACTGCCATTCATGTTGGTTGAGCATCCTGAAGCTATGTCAGTAGCAACAACCGTATAAGTACCGGCTTGAGTCTGTAAACCAAAATCTATGCTGATGCTGCTTCCGGTAACCGGTGCTCCAATTGGAACATTGTTGCAGGATAACTGATAACTTACTCCGGGATCTCCATAGGACAATCCAACTGTAACACCTATGCCACCTGAAGGATATGAGCCTCCTCCTGTTACTAAATAAGCATTAGGCGGAGGTAAAATGTTGATACTTGCACTTCCGCTCATCATATTGATGCAGCCCGTGCTATTATTGGTTGCTAAAACGGTATAGGCAAATGCAGCTGTCCTGTCGCCAAAACTGATCGGGCTTCCGGTTCCTGTTACAGGAGGTCCATCAGGTAATCCACCTCTCAGAAGTTGATAGTTGACGCCTGGTTCTGAACCACTCAATCCGATAGCAACACCAGTACCTGCAAAGCAATAGGACCCACCACCGGTTACATTATAAACCAGTGGTAAAGGATGAACTACTACTGTTACTGAGGAGGTTGCTGTGTTGAATCCATCATTGGCCACTACAGTATATGTTGTTGTTACATCTGGAGAAACCATGGGATTCTGTAGCATCGATGACCATACAGGAATTCCCGGGGGATTGCTTGTCCAGGAATAGGAATATGTGCCTGAACCACCTGTTACAGTTGCATTTAATTGGGATTGACTTGTATCGGCACAGATTTCATCAGGAACAGCTGTTGCAGTAACCGCAATCGCACTGCCACTTAGCAGCACGGTCATTTGATCAGTTCCAACACATCCTTTACTATCTGTAACCTGGAAATTGAAAGTTGTACTTGAATATAAATTTGTTGTAACCGGAGTTGTAGAATTAGCTCCACCTGCTAAATAAACAAGAGGTGTCCAGGCATAACTCATAGGTCCGATACCTCCGGATACTGAACCATTTAAAGTGGTACTGATACCAAAAGGAATGGTCTGGTCGATACCGGCATTTGCTACTGGTAATGTGTTAATACCTACAGTCACTGAACTTGCCATAAGTGTATTACATCCTGTTGCTGTCCTGGTTCCGTCAGCTGTATAAGTTCCTGCCAGTGTCTGGTTGCCAAAACTAATAGCCCCACCTGTGCCTGCTATTGGAAGCCCGACTGGAGTACCATTGTTATAAAGTTGGTAATTTACTCCCGATTGAGAACCGGCAAGCCCAACAATAACACCTGAACCTCCAATACAGTATTCACCCCCGCCGGTCAGAAGATATTGAACAGGTAAAAGATTTACTGTTACTGAAACCGAGGATGTTGCAATATTGAATCCATCATCTACTACAACAGTATATACGGTATTAACAATTGGTGAAACACTTACTGTTGATAAAGATGAAGTAAATCCGGCAGGTGAAGATGTCCAGGAATAGGTATAGGTGCCTGATCCTCCTGATGCATTTGCATTGAGTATTGTGCTTTGTCCCACACAAATGGATGCTGGTGTGGCAGTTGGGGATACAGTTATTGGACCTCCTGTAATAAATACAGTCATCTGGTCGGAGTTTGCACAGGTAGCTGCATCTGTAATCGTCAGAGTATAAGTCCTGTCTGCATTAAGATTGATCGTCTGAGGAGCTGGAGTATTTGCACCTGAAGCAATATAGGCATTGGGTGTCCAGGTGTAGGATAATAATCCTGTGCCACCACTGGCTGTACCGGTAATCACCGTGCTGGTTCCGTAGGGTATGGTCAGGTCTGATCCTGCATTTACAGTTGGCAATGCCCTTACCGTAACAACAAGGTTTTCAGGTGTTCCGGCACATAGCGTAGGCGCTTGTCCATAAGGTTGTAAAACATAAGTTACTGCAATATCAGAGCCAGTCAGATTAATAAGCGTTTCATTAATGCTGGCTGAAGTCCCTGAAGATGGCGAATTAGAAATTCCCGGGACAGCTGCCCTGGTCCAGTTAAAGGTAGTACCTACCAGGTTTGAAGTAATCAGGTAATTGAAATTCTGTCCGCTGCAAACAGCTCCGGTTAGTGCACTGGTTACAACTGGAATTGGATTGATTGTGGTAACATAGTTTGCAGAAATGCCAGTACAAGCCGGACCAAAATTAGAGGTTGGAGTCACCAGGTAAGTTACAGTCCCGGAAGTAGTTGAGCTATTATTTATTGTTTGTGATGGGATAGTATTGGCTCCGGAAGGCTGATAACCGGTTATACTGCCTGAAGAAGGCGTTGCTAACCAGGTAAAAGTAGTTCCGGCAACATTGGAACTAAGATTGACATTGGAAGTGGAGGTCCCTGAACAAATAGATTGACTCATACTTGCATTGGTCACAAGTGGCAAAGGATTTATAGTAACAACATGACTCTTGCTTACTCCTGTACATCCTGAATTTGTTGGTATTACAGTGTAGGTTACGGTTCCCTGGATACTTAAGGAACTGTTAATGGTTTGAAAAGGAATGTTTCCTGAACCGGAGCCGGTGTACCCTGTGATTCCTCCTGCCGAAGGGGATGCTGTCCATGTAAAGGTGGTACCTGCAACACTTGACGAAAGTGCCACCGGAGTGGTATTGGTTGCACTGCAGATTGCCTGGCTGGCCAAACTTAAGTTCACATCCGGAATTGGATTTACAGTTACAACAAAATTGACAGCAGTACCGGGACATCCATTGGCTGTTGGTATAATATTAAAAGTAACAGTTCCAGGAGCAGTTCCTGAATTGATAAAAGTTTGGTTGATTGTATTTCCACTGCCATTGGCATATCCGCTAATACCCGGAGTGCCATTGGCTGTATAGGTAAAGGTAGTACCGGCAACATTTGAAGTCAGGGATTGCACAAATGCAGCACCTGAACAACGTGTAGCTGTTAAAGGTGAATTGGTAACTGCAGGAGTGGGGTATACCGTTACTGTGATATTGTCCGGACCAACAGTACAACCATTGATCGTCATCATAACAGCATAGATCACATTCCGTGGGATATTGTCATTATTAACCAACGTCTGTGAAATAGTTGAACCGGTTCCATTGCTGTATCCTGTAACACTTCCCATCGCTGATGCAGTCCAGGCAAAAGTTACACCTGGCAAACTTGCTGTGAGATTTATAACTATAGGAATATTTGAACAGGTGGATTGTGATAAAGGACTCACAGTTAATACCGGTGCAGGAACTACTGTTACCACTACCGTTATGTCGTTACCTGTACATCCATTGGCTGTCGGGGTAATTACATAAGTCACATCATGGGGAGCCATCGATGTATTAAATAGAGTCTGAGAAATCACATTTCCCGTTCCTGCTGAGAACCCTGTAATAGAACTGGGAGCAGAAGCCGTCCATGTAAAGGTGGTATTGGCAACTCCGGAACTAAGTGCAATCCCGGTTGTCATGCCTGAACACATTGTTTGTGAACCAGGGGTTGCAACGGCAACAGGAATGGGGTTGACATATACATAATAGTTACTGGGAATCCCAACACATCCGTTGATATTTCCACTGGGTTGAATAACATACGTTACTACTCCCTGGGAGGTGGTGGGATTATTGATGGTCTGAACAGGTAATGAATTTGTTCCACTGGCCGAATACCCTGTCATACTAATAGGAACGGCTGTTGCCGCCCATGTAAAGTTCGTGCCTATTACATTGGAAGTGAAAACAACTGAACTTGTAGCATCCCCTGAACAAATACTTTGATCCATCGGACTATTGGTAACGGTCGGTGATGGATTCACAGTAATAACATAATTTGAAGGAGCCCCGGAACAGAATCCGGGAGCTGGTCCGGTTGGAGTTACCGTATAGGTCACAGTTCCAATTCCCATTAGGGTACTGAAAATCTGCATAGCTGGCAGATTGCCTGTTCCATTTGCTGTATAACCTGAGATTCCGGGAGTGGCAACAGCTGTCCATGCATAAGTACTGCCAGGAACATTGGAAGTAAATGCAACAGGTGTTGTTGTAGTACCTGCGCAAATTTCCTGCGACATAGGAGTATTGGTCACAATTGAGGTAGGAAGTATTGTTACAACTAAATCCGAAGGAATTCCCGGACAAAATGTAGTTGCTGGTCCGGTGGGTGTAATAGTATAGGTTATAGTGGCAATTGAAGTGCTCCCAGCCGGTACTGATAATACAGTATTTATATTGCCGGTTCCACTGGGCACCATTCCTAATACTGTGCCTGAAGTGAAAGTAACAGCCCATGTAAAGGTTGATCCTGCTACATTTGAAGTAGGAGTATAGTTTACGCTTGTGCCAGAGCAAATGGTTTTATTAAAAACACTTGTAATGATAGGGGTTGGTATAACCGTGATCTGAACTACATTGGAATACATATCAGGACAAGGTGGAGCAGATACTCTTCTTCTAAACCATGTATTGATTGAAATGGGACCCGGCTGATAATCCAGTCCGGTAGCACCTGGAATGGTAGAGAACCCGGAGGCCGCACCGGTTGTACTGATTTCCCAATGGTAAGTGAATGAATTATTACTTCCTGATGCAGGAGTGCCAGTAATGAGCCCCGGAGTGCCTCCAACACAAACTGTATCATTTGGTGAAATATTCCCTGGTAAAATTGGGGGTACCACAGGAATAGTGACCATACTCGTATTCGCACAAGTTGTAATCTGATCTACACCAACAACCTGGAAAGTAGTCGTTACATTTAAGGTAACAGAATAAGGATTGGTTGTCTGGCCTAACATTCCTGCTGGCTGTAACCAAACCCATTGTACATTGGGCCCTGAAGTAATATTAAAAGTAACTACTTGTCCATTACAAACACTATCTCCAACTGAGGTTGAAATATTGATAATTGGTAAAGGCTTCATCACTACAGTAATAGGATTAGAAGGAATAGCACATCCGCCAACCATCACAGTAACAATCCCATCTGTCTTAGCATAGAAAGTACTATGGGTTGCCCCTGGTATGGGACTTCCATCAAGATACCATTGCCAGGTTGTACCCGTTGACGGACTACAACTCATGGTTATAGAATCACCCATACACACACTCGCACTCGGCGGGTTGGCCGTGATCAATGGAGGACACTGGGCTAACGCCGAAAATCCAGCAAGGATGAAAAAAGTAAATAAAAGAACGATGTATTTAGTAAAAAATCGTCTACCGAGCTCTAGTAAAGTAGGTCTCATATCTAGCCGTGTTAGAGTTAATGTAGTAGTTTACAGCCAATTAGGTTATTTGGACTTTCGTTGCCGAGTATTCTTATCCAGAAAATTAATCACTTTTCCTGCAGTAGGTAATACCTTTCCAGCAACTTTATTTGAGAATTAAATCTTTGAAAAGGTGTTGTTTAGACTTTGGTATCTTAAAATCAACAGATGGTATATCCAATTGTCTATTTCATGCCTAAAAAGATTATTTTTGTGGATATTCAAAAGGATTCACAGAAATTATGGTTGATAACATGGATGGACATAATTCAAAACCTGTAATAGAGTCAACCCGGCTGGCTCGCTTGAAAATAATTCTTGGGCTTCTGGATCTCACAACCCTCGAGGGGACTGACCATGATCAACGTGTTAAAGAGTTGTGTGAAAAAGCAATTGCCATCAAAAAGGTGAGTGGAATTTCTCCTGCTGCAATATGTGTTTATCCTGTGTTTGTGCGAACAGCAAAAAGAAGTCTGGGGGAATCAGGGATTGCCGTTGCTTCTGTGGCAGGGGCTTTTCCTTCCGGACAATCCCCCTTGTCAATCAGGGTGGCTGAAGTTGAATATGCTGTAAATGAAGGCGCTGACGAAATTGATATGGTGATATCAAGAGGTAGATTTCTATCCGGAGATTTTGATTTTATCTCGGAAGAAGTGGCGGCAATCAAAAAGGCCTGTAATAAAGCTCATCTGAAAGTGATACTTGAGACCGGGGAACTGATTACTCCTGAAAATATAAGAAAAGCCAGTGAATTAGCGGTTCTTGCCGGTGCCGACTTTATTAAAACATCAACCGGGAAAGTACAACCTGCTGCAACATTAGAAGCTATGTCGGTGATGCTGGAAGTTATAAAAGAGCATCATCAGGCTTCTGGAAAGTTGATAGGTATTAAACCTGCTGGTGGCATCTCTACCCCTGATCAGGCATTGCAATACTTTGATCTTGTTGAAACAAAACTGGGTGCAGAATGGCTCAAACCAGCACTCTTCAGGATCGGGGCAAGCCGTTTAGCCGATGGAATCCTTGCAGAACTTAACGTCCAACTTTAATAACCAGGGTTAATTTCAATACTCTTTATGTCTCGTTTTCCCTTGATTGCTTTTTTATTGCTGTCTTTTTCAATGTCTTGGGCACAAACTAGCCTTGATACAGCAGTAAATTTTACTGTTAAGGATGTTCACGGACAAACTCATAATCTTTTCCAATACCTGGAGGATGACAAAATTGTTGTACTCGATTTTTTTACAGTAACCTGCGGACCATGTGCAACTTACGCATCAGAAATCAGCAGTTCATATCGTAACTTCGGCTGCAATTCCGGGAATGTGGTTGTTTAGGTATCAACTGGGGAGCAGATAATTCGCAGGTGATTGATTTTGGTACTGAAAACGGAGCTGAGTACCCTGAAGTAAGTGGCACCGAAGGAAATGGAAACCATGTTGTTTCCGATTATAATGTTCTGTCCTATCCCTCAGTAATCCTGATTCTCCCTAACCATACAATACCGGAACCCTATATCTGGCCTCCATCTGCATCACACCTGGATAGTATCATCAGCCAATATGGAGGATTAACAACTGTTTGTACTACTACAATTGAGGATAAATTGCTGGCTCAGCAAGCAATCACCATTTCTCCAAACCCTGCAATGGAAACTTGTACAATTGCCTGGAAGGGAATAAAAGGAGTAAGCAGTATCCGCTTAATTTCCTTGCAAGGACTTGCCTTACTAAACTGGAAAGAGGGGTTTTCATCAGCAGATGCACACAATGTGCAAATTGACCTCACATCAATATGTCCGGGATATTATTTTATCCAGTTACTTTCAGGAGAAACAGTTATTAAAAGCCGTGCCCTTATTGTAAATTGAGGGGATTTATTTGGTCGTCCTATCGAAGTCAATGATATATTTTTGCAGTTTTGTGAAATGAATATTTAACTTTGTCAGGTTCTTTTTATTCGGTGATCCATGAAAAAGTACTCTTTTCTCCTCTTTGCCTTTTTGACTTTAGCAATATCAGGTTTATTTGTTTCCTGTGAGTCAGACACTTTTTACGATAATGACCCTCAGATAACAGGAATGAATATGTCGGGGTATGGAGATTTACTGAAAGCGGAAAACAGAAAAGTGGGCTGTCACAAAGTTATATTGTTTCCATTTCAAAGGATGCTTCCAATAGTAGCCAGGTGCTGCTGGATAATTTCGGAAATCCCGGGAATTCTGATAACACCGTTATTGGTATCGTTACCATTAATCAAATTGTTGTCTCCGCCCAAACACTGACCAATGGCTGGGTTGTTGAAGGAACAGGCAAGAAGGACGGACAGGGTAATATGGAATGGAACTATTCCATTATAGCCGGTGGCGATAAAGACTATTATACTGCAACCGCAGTAAAGCAATAAAACTAAAATTATTGAGCGGGATTTTTGACTTTTACCGCAGGAGGTGTCTTGACCTGGTTCTTTGCTGTGTCAGGCTTTAAAACTTTGTCATCTTTCTTTTCAGTTCCCTGTAACTCCGATTCCATCTCTGTCAGTCGGTCAATTACACTGGTATAAATCTCATCCAGGAGACTGACTCTCTCAGTATAATACTTCATGCTTTTCTGGAAATCATCAGGCTTGACATCATGCTCCTTGAATACTTCAGCAAATTGCGACTTTTGGTAAATGGAATCAGCAACAGAAACATGCTGGATATTTCCTACTCTTAAAGCAGATTCAGCCAAATGAATATCAACCAGTAAATCAACCATCTCCGATTTACTTAATACCCCCCTGGGCAGATTACTGAATAACCCATTTCCATTCTCACAGGAAAGAGCCACGAAGATCAGGAGTATAAACAGTAAATTTCTCACGAAAAGTGCTCAGAATAAATTGTCATTGAACCCCGGCTATTTTTCGGGATGCTGCTTCTTATACTCAGCATTGAGTTCCTTAATTACATCATTGGTAATATCAAGGGTGTCGTTTGCATAAAGAATGTTTCCTCCCTTTGTAAAACCAAGAATGTAATCAAACTTGTACTTGGTATTGTAACGTTGCAGGAAATTCATCACCGAATCCAGTAAGGCAATATTCATCTCTACCTCGCTCTGTTGCAATTCCGTAGCATAACGGTCACGCAATTCATTAATTTTTTGCTGGTTTTCCATGAGACTGCCATAGATCTCCTGGGCACTCTGCTCAGAGATGGTCTTATTTTGAACCTGTTCCTGGAAATAGGCTGCATCCTTGTCGAAAGTGGCCTGCTTATTGGCAACCTCAGCAGAAAGCCTGTCACCTTTTGCCTGTAATTGTACCTTCAGCTTCTTTACAAGTTCATAATTTTCAAGGATACTGTCGTTATTCACAAAAGCAACAGCTATGTTCCCACTATTCGCTTTCACAAGGGTTTGAGCCATTCCGTCATCTGAACTTCCACTTTTGTTTGTCAGGTAAAGGATGAATAGTACAATCATCCCAACAGCCAGAACAACATTAAGGATGATGAGCCAGGAAGGGATTTTTGAACTATTGGCAAATTACCAGGCTCCTTTATTGGGGCTTCAGGTTGATTCATCGCTGGAACGCTTGATTCTACCGGCAATTCACCGGGAGTATTATTCAATTCGTCGGACATAATTTCTGTTATATTTCTTTATAATGAGGGTACTGAAATGACATAAAAACTAATTTCCTACCTCAGACATGAATTTTATCCTCATCAAACGGATCTCTTCTTCAGAAAATTCATTTTCACCGAGTTCCTTTAATGCATCATGAACGGAATCCGTTTCTGCCTCTCCAAAGTAATCAAGGATCTCTTCCTGGTGATAAGGATCTATGGTCTCATCAATATAATAGTTCAGGTCGATCTTGGTGCCGGAAGCAACAATATGCTCAATTTCTGAAAGCAATTCATCAGCTGTCAGGTTCTTGGCTATTGCAATATCCTCTAAAGAGATCTTTCGGTCGATGTTCTGAATGATATAAACCTTTAACCCTGACTTATTTACCACCGATTTTACCACCATATCCATAGGGCGAATGATCTCATTCTCCTCTACATAATTGGCTATTAATTCAAGGAAGGGTTTGCCGTATTTCTGAGCTTTCCCGGCTCCAACACCGGTAATCCTCTGCAATTCATCCTGGGTAATAGGATACTGAATGGCCATATCCTCCAACGAAGGATCCTGGAAAATCACAAAAGGAGGTAAATTCTCTTTACGGGCAATCTCTTTCCTCAAATCCTTTAATAAGGAAAATAAAGTCTTGTCAGTAGTACTCGTCCGGGCACCTCCTCCGGCTAATAATTCTTCATCCTCCGATTCTTCAGGATCAGTATCGCTCGCTACGAGAATGGAATAAGGCTTTTTCAGAAATTTCTGCCCTTCAGCGGTGATCTTTAGAATTCCGTAATTCTCGATATCCTTTGCAACCAGGCGCTCTATAAGCATCTGACGCAAAACGCCATCCCAGAATCGTTCACTGAATTCCATCCCTTTCCCGAACATCTCAAGCTCATTATGCTTATATGATTTGATGTTCGAAGTAATCTTGCCAATTAATATATTGACAATATGTTTGGCTTTAGATAACTGCTTGACTGCCAATATGGTCTCCAATGCAAGATCCACTTGCTCCCTTCCGTCAATTTTTGTCTTTGGATGCAGGCAATTATCACAATTTCCACAGTTTTCTTCAGGGTAGATTTCACCAAAATAATGAAGCAGCTGTTTTCTCCTGCACATCGATGATTCAGCAAATGAAACCACTTCCATTAAAAGCTGATTCGCTATCTCCTGCTCAGCAACGCCTTTGTTCTTACTGAATTTCTCCAGTTTCTCAATATCTTCATAGGCATAGAAGGCCAGGCAAATACCTTCACCATCATCACGCCCCGAACGGCCGGTCTCCTGGTAATAGCCTTCAAGGCTCTTGGGCATATCATAATGGATCACATACCTTACATCAGGTTTGTCAATACCCATCCCAAAGGCAATGGTGGCAACAATTACATCCGCTTCCTCCATCAGGAATTTATCCTGATTTGTTACCCGGATAGGTCCATCCAAACCGGCATGATAAGGTAATGCCTTAATGCCATTTACCTGCAGCGTTTCTGCCAGTTCTTCTACCTGCTTGCGGGATAAACAATAAATGATCCCTGACTTGCCTAAATGGGCTTTAATAAATTTAATAACCTCCTTATTAACATCATCCTGCTTGGTCCGTACCTCATAATAAAGGTTCGGCCTGTTGAAAGATGATTTGTAAAGAGCAGCATCCTGCATGCCAAGGTTTTTAAGGATATCCTGTTGAACCTTTGGCGTGGCTGTCGCTGTTAATGCCATCACAGGCACTTTCTGCCCAATGGATTCAATGATGGGACGCAAGCGCCGGTATTCAGGACGGAAGTCATGACCCCACTCCGAAATACAGTGTGCCTCATCAATGGCAAAAAAAGAAATATTGATATCCCTGAAAAAATTGACATTCTCTTCTTTAGTCAGGGATTCCGGTGCAACATACAGTAACTTGGTTGCACCTGTAGTTAGATCATTCTTAACATCTGCAATCTCATTCTTGCTGAGCGAAGAATTCAGGAAATGTGCAATGCCTTTCTTGGAATCAAATTGCCGGATAGCATCCACCTGGTTCTTCATCAGGGAAATCAAGGGAGATATGATAATTGCCGTACCCGGTAAAATCATGGCAGGAAGCTGATAACACATCGATTTACCTCCGCCTGTTGGCATGATAACAAATGTGTCATTACCCGATAATACATTGCGTATTATGAGCTCCTGGTTGTCCTTGAAATTTTCGAATCCGAAAATTTTCTTAAGCAAGTCTTGAAGTGGATAATCCTTGTATTCCTCAGTTTTCTTCGTTCCGCGCATAATTCTGCTGTTTTCGCGACCCTCACTCGAGGTATTTCTTCTGTTAAATTCGTTAGTTTTTTTACTAATGTGAAAGCCTATTGCAAATATAATTACAAAGGATTGATTTTAAAAATGGTTAAAACAACCCCATTACTTATTCATGCATTCATATTTCCATCTATTACAAAGTTTATGTCGGTTTCACGCTTTACACAAACCCAGAAATAAAGATAACCATTAAATCCCGTATTTGGTAATCATTTTTTATTGATTGATAATTAATTCCGGTTTATGGTAAAAGTAAGCTATTCTTTACCGGTTTTTATAACAACCGATTTATTATGCTATACTTAACGTATCTGGGAACAAATTATTGACCGGGTAATGAAATCCTTTCAATACCATCGCCCTTTTTCTCCTCCTGTAAAAAAGCGTGCAAAAGTATTACGAAAATTCAAATAATCAACACTTTAAAAAAAAATCACAGAATGATACACTAACTATACCAAATCTAAATAGGAATACCTCTTGAGGAATCCATAGCCTGAAGCAATTTCCTTCTGTTCTGCGCAGGTTATGATCGCTTGTGCTGAATTCCTTATCTTTGTTCTTTGGTAAAAATTTCAAGACAATTGAAAACAGCACAGGAAATTAAAGAAATCGCTATTCAGACGATCCTCGATGAAGCTTCAGCAATCTCGAAACTGAAAAACTCCATTAACGACGATTTTGTTCAATGCGTGGAGTGGATTATTGAATCCAAAGGAAGAGTGGTCGTCACAGGAATTGGGAAAAGTGCGAACATCGGTCTGAAAATGGTTTCTACCTTCAATTCCACTGGAACACCAGCGAGTTTCATGCATGCTGCCGACGCAGTTCATGGCGATTTAGGCATGATACGCCAGGATGACATCATTCTTTGCCTGTCGAAAAGCGGAAATACCCCGGAAATAAAAGTATTGCTTCCTCTTCTTCGACTTATGGGGAATAAACTGGTTGCAGTTGTCGGGAATACTGATTCTTATCTCGCCAAACAGGCCGATCTTGTGCTTGATACAACGGTGCAGAGGGAAGCCTGCCCCAATAACCTGGCTCCCACTTCCAGCACTACCGCTCAAATGGTGATGGGTGACGCTCTTGCTGTGGCACTGCTTGAATGCAGGGGCTTTACTTCAGGAGACTTTGCAAGGTACCATCCCGGCGGGGCCCTGGGGAAAAGATTGTATCTAAGGGTGTCCGATCTCTATATACATAATGAGAAACCTACGGTTCACCCCAATGACGATATCAAAAAAGTCCTTCTTGAAATCTCTTCCAAACGACTCGGCGTAGCTGCCGTCATGGATAAAGATGCTCTACTCGGCATTATCACGGATGGTGACCTTCGGAGAATGCTTCAGAACCATGCTTCCATCGAAGGCCTCATTGCCTCCTCCATTATGACTCTTAACCCACGCACTATTGAGGCAGATTCATTGGTTTCTGATGCTCTCGACATCATGAGGTCAAACAACATTACTCAATTACTTGTTATTCAAAAGAAGAGGTATGTTGGCGTTATCCACCTTCACGATATCCTCAGGGAAGGAATAATCTAACCTTATACTTTTTAACTATGGGCCAGAAACTGAAAGAATTTAATGAATATCGGGCTAGGATGAATGAAAGAATCCTGGATGTAGATAGTAAAGTCATCCGCCGGATTTTTAATGTAGATACAAATGCCTATACTGAAGGAGCCCTGCCAGTTAAAACAAAAGAACTGCTGGGCTTGGTCTCATCACTGGTGCTCCGATGTGACGATTGTGTCAGGTATCACCTGATTAAATGCTATGAAAACAATGTCTCGGAAGAAGAACTTTTCGAAACTTTAGGCATCGCAACCCTGGTAGGCGGCACTATCGTCGTGCCACACATGAGAAGAGCCGTCGAATTCTGGGACGATCTGAAAGAACAATAAAATTATAGTTTCAGGCTTTGGCATAAGCTTTGATTAAGACCGCCGCATGATCAATAAATATACCCATCGATTGACATTTTTATTCATTTCAGGCATTTCTATGATCTGCCTGCTCTTGAATATGTCAGTTTATGCACAGGAGATCACAAAAGTGATGGGTGTAGTGAAAGATGCCAGAACAGGAGAACCTTTGCCTTTCGTAAATGTCTATTTCAAAGGAAC
Source organism: Bacteroidales bacterium (assembly GCA_016707785.1). Taxonomy (NCBI): domain Bacteria; kingdom Pseudomonadati; phylum Bacteroidota; class Bacteroidia; order Bacteroidales; species Bacteroidales bacterium. Next base: position 48,946 of record JADJGZ010000013.1, read on the forward strand.
CAATGCAGGCGCTACTTCTGATTTCTCCGGGCATTATTCCCTTGAATCACGGAAAGCAATCGATACCATCATCGCTTCCTATGTCGGATATATGACAGAAAGAAAAGCCATTCAACCTAACCATTTCCAGGTGGTTGATTTTGCTCTTCAATTGGAAAATATCGAGCTTTCAGAAGTGGTTATTCGCCCGGGAGAAAACCCGGCTGAAGTCCTTCTGAAAAAAATTATCGATCATAAAGACCTGAACGATCCCGATAAAAAGGAGACTTACCATTGCGAGGTTTACACAAAAATGCAGTTCGACGCCAATAATATCTCTGAAAAGCTAAAAAACAGGAGAGTGCTGGAACCTTTCAAATTTGTATTTGAGCATATGGATACCAGTACAGTTAACGGCAAGGCCTACCTTCCTGTCATGCTGAGCGAGTCCTTTTCAGATATATACTACCGGAAATCTCCAAGAGCCAGGAAAGAATTTATTTCAGCTACCCAGATCTCAGGTATCGAAAATGCCAGCATAGCCCAGTTTGCCGGAAATCTTGCCCAGAACATCAATATCTATGATAACTACATCGACCTTTTTCAGAAGAATTTCCCCAGCCCTGTTTCTTCCCTGGGCCTCCTATATTATAAGTATTACCTGATCGATTCAACTAACCTCGACGGAAAATGGTGCTATAACATAATGTTCAAGCCCCGTCGGAAACAGGAATATGCCTTTACCGGGAATTTCTGGGTGAACGATACTTCCTTCGCCATTAAAAAGGTGGAGATGAGAATGGTGGAGGATGCAAATATGAATTTCATCAACGATATGCTGATCTCCCAGGAATTTGACGTCATGGAAAATGAGCATTGGATGCTTACCCGGGATCATATCGTAGCAGATTTCAATATTGTAGAAGATGCTAAAGTGACGATGGGGTTCTACGGTACCCGGACTGCCATCTTCAGCAAGTATAGCTTCCAGCCTGTTAAGGATGAGAAAATCTTCTCTACCCCCAATAATATTATCGTGATGGATAATGCCATCAGAAGGGAGAAGGAATTCTGGAATCATTCACGCCCTGAAGAACTTACTTATAGAGAAGCTTCCGTTTACCGCCTGGCTGATACATTGAAAAAAATGCCGATTTTTAATACCTATTACGATATCATTGAAACTGTTTTCACCGGGTATTATATTCACGGCAACTTTGAATGGGGCCCTTATGCTTCACTCTATAGTTTTAACTCCATCGAAGGAAACCGCTTCAGGGTTGGAGGCCGTACAAGTAACGATTTCAGTACCAGGGTGATGTTTGATGGTTATGCTGCAATAGGTACCCGTGATAAGGAACTGAAATATAAAGCCGGCCTGATTTATATGATCGGAAAGACCCCTGACCGGGTATTTACTTCTTCCTATAAACATGACCTGGAACAATTAGGAGTAGGAGATGATGCCTTTCGTGAAGATTTCTTCTTTAACTCTCTCTTCCGAAGAAATCCCCAGGATAAACTATCCATGGTGGACGAAATTAAATGGGCCTATAAGCATGAATGGTTTACAGGCTTCTCAAACACACTGGGAATGAGTAACAGGAGAATCTATTCCCTGAATAAGGAAGGGATAAGATTATATGACTCCGAATTGGATAAATACCTCTCAAGGAACCAGATTACGACAACTGAAGTCACTCTAGACCTGCATTATGGGTATAGGGAAAAGGTCCTGACCGGAGAATTTGAAAGGGTAGTGGTGAGTTCACCCTATCCGGTACTGGACTTCCAATACACCTATGGCATACCAAACCTTGTCAATAGCGACTTTGAATACCACAAGGCAAAAATCAGGGTTTCTCAATGGTTCAATTCAATGAGTGCCGGCTGGTCTAAATACTATGTGGAAGCAGGTAAAAGCTGGGGAAGAATGCCTTTCCCACTCATGAAAATCCATAGCGGTAACGAAACATTCTGGTATGATGAATCTGCTTTTAACCTGATGAATTATTATGAATTTGTCAGCGATGAATATGTAAATTTCCTTTTTACCCACCATTTCGAAGGTTTCTTCCTCAACAGAATTCCAGCAATCCGAAAACTTAAATGGCGGGAAGTTGCTCAGGTCAGGGGCGTAGTTGGTCACACAAGCCTGCAAAACCTTCAATATAACTTTTTTCCGGAAGGTACCTATTCATTAGGGAAACCTTATTTTGAAGCAGGGATCGGGATTGAAAATATCTTCCGGTTTATCAGGGTCGACGGTATCTGGCGCCTTTCCTACAACGACCATCCTAACGCCAATCGATTTGGAGTGATGGTTTCCATGAATTTCAATTTCTGAAAGCCCTTACTTCGTAGTTTTACTTCCGATTTGCAGACCTAATTTTTCGTATTCAGGGTCGTTCGGTTCCCAAAGTTCTATTTTATTGCCTTCCAGGTCCATAATATGGACGAACTTGCCATAATCATAGGTTTCAATCGTGTCGGTAATGGTTACCCCTTCCTTCGTAAGCGCTGCCACCAGTGCTTCCAGGTCATCTACACGGTAGTTAATCATAAAATCCTTGGTTGAAGGCTCAAAATATGTTGTTTTCTCATTAAAAGGGCTCCATTGTGTAAATCCTTTTTTGGTGCTGTCAGCTCCCTGCCACCATTCAAATACACTCCCATATGGATTCGTGTTCAACCCCAGGTGCTCCTGGTACCACTCACGCACTGCTTTGGGGTTCTTGCACTTAAAAAAGATACCTCCAATACCTGTCACTCTTTTCATCGGAGGGTTGTCATTGGTAGTCATCATCGATTTTAAAGCGAAACCCAGGGAAAAAGTTGTCGCAAGCACCAGCGTCATTAATATCGTTTTTTTCATGATGGTTAGATTAGTAAATGATCTTCCTTTGACCAGCAAAGGGTGTTTTACGCGTATTCCTGGCAGTTTTACCAGATGAGATTCAGATATGGATTGAGGAGTAATTTTGAGTCAAATGACTGATCACAAACCTATTCTGCATCGGTTTACTTCATCATGGCCCACTCCAGGACTTCCATATTGCCGTTATCAGCATTCCTCTTCATTTTTACCCATCCAAAACGGGATTCTTTGCGAATCCCAAGGTAATGTTCAGTGAATCCGAGGAAATTTCCGGTTAGAGTATAATGATTAAAACCGCTTAATTCCAATCCGTGCAGGATCCGATTCTCCTTGCTCGTATCTGACCAATTACTGGCATTACTGATTTCATTTCCGTATTCCAATGTATCAGGATACACGTTTACACTGGAAAGTATTACCTGCAACTCGTTCCTGCCTGCAATACGGGTTTCTGCTGCGAACCCGGTCTCGGCAGGTACAAGGGTTTGAAAAATTAGCAGATCATAGCTGAGATCACCTTCTAAGTCAATAGAATCAGGATGGCCGTAAGCGATTTGCATGGGTGGGTTTAATGTATGGATGTTCACATTTTCATTAGTTACCCCTACCAGCAGCGATTGTTCATTTTCATTATCACCACAAGCTGCACAGAACAATAATGCAACGATCATTGGCATAATAAGTTTTTTCATAGCAGAAATTATTTGGTTAAATGTTGTTGAATAAATATATAAAGTGTGCTCTAATCACACATCATTACATTCTGTGGAAACAAAGATAAGGTAGCTGCTTCTGGAATGATGCCTGTTCTGTTTAATCAATGACTAATTTCCTGGTTATTCTGTTATTATCCAAAGTGATTTCAAGGAAATAGAATCCACTTTCAAGGTGGCTAATATTCAGGCATTTGAATGAAGGTCCCGTAATTTTGATCTCCTTTCCGGACATTTTAAGTACCCTGAAATGTATTGTGTTATCTTTTTCATGGGATGATAGGTGTATTCTGATACGATTGCGGTTCAGTTAACGTTCCCTGCCTGGGCGCCGGGCTTTGTGTGGCAGGCCACTGCATGTGGACAAGCCCTGGCAGCTTAAGTCCATGTTAGGGGACAAGTAGATTATTTTTCTTTGATGTTATAAATAGTCCTCTATTTTCCCAATTGACTCAATAAGTTTTTCAGTTTTCAAGTATAGTAAATCTTTTTTAAGTGTATGGATAGTAACATTTGGCATTGCTTCAACTAAGTCATTTAGTTTGATTGGTTGGTTTTTCTCAATAAAGTCTTTTATTTTTTTTGCCTTTCATTAAGGTATCCACCTTTAGATTTAAACACGTCATATTTTTGTTCAAGTCTTTGAATCAATGTTTGTAATGAATCCAAGAAGTACAAAACCCAAGAATTTATTCTCTCAGAATCTGAATATCTATCTTTTTGTCCATCCATTAGGGCTTCATAATAAGATTTTTTCTTTTGCTCTATCAAATTCTCAAATGAAACATATTGAATGAATTGATAATCATTTTTAAGCAGAAGAAGATTTGTCAACAATCGGGATAGCCTGCCATTTCCATCTTGAAAAGGATGAATAGAAAGGAATTCATATATAAAAACCGCAATAATAACCAGTGGATGCATTTCTCTGATTGCTAATTGCTGATTTGTCCAGGCAATTAGTTCATTTATCTCCTTTTCAACTAGATGTGGTTCAGTTGTATTGAATATTATTTTCTGTGTACCATCAGGATAATTTGCAACTACTTTATTAGAAAGGTTTTTATATTTACCTCTATGTCTATCGTCTTTGATACTGTACTTTAATAGTCTATGATGTAAAAACAAGATATCGTTGGTTGATATTTTTATTTGAGGATAACTTTCATAGATAAGCTCTAGAACATCATAATACCCGACTACTTCTTGCTGATCTCTGGTCTTTAATTTTGTAATCTCCATATTATTGAGAAGCTCTTTAATCTCCTCATTTGTCATCTGAGCACCTTCAATTCTCGTTGATGATCCTATTGATTCAATTGTTGCTATTTTTCTGAGTTCTTTCAGATAAACATTTTCTCTTTGTTCAACAATATTCCATTTGCCTTTAAATGAATCAATAAAGCCAATTAGTTTGATAATCTGTTGATTGTATTTAAAATCGAAGTTTAATTTATTTTGGAAGTTATCCATAAGTTATCTATTAATTATCCATTCAAAGATAATCCAATCTTATCAAATATCCATATCTTATCCATAAATTATCTATTAACAGGGGTGTTATCGTATTTGCCGCCAACGCGTGTGTATCCTCATTGCATGATGTTTTTTCCTCAAATATTCAGCATTGCACAAGTAGAACTAATCATATTTTAATGTCAACAATCAAAATGCAGATAAATTACCCCGGCAGAAACTCCAATATATAATCACGAATGTAAATACCTGATCCTTCTATAGTCAAACAAGAAGTCAAATATAAATAAATTGGCACGATAACACTAATAGTTTATGCTTGTATGACTTCACATAATAATAATGGTGGGCAGGCTTTTCACCGGGAAATTTATTTAAGCAAATTCCAGGTTCTGAATATAAGGCTTCACATCCTGGATATTTCTGTCCCGGGTCTGAAGTATGCATCGGAAAGACCTGGCCATTCAGGAATTTATTCCACAAAAAGTATGACCATTCGGGAATGAATTCCATAATGGACATAACCATTCGGGAATTGGACTTGTTTGCCAATTACCTTCCTTCAGAAGGAATCTGCGAAACGAAATTAAAAAAAGCCGGGAAATCCACTCCTACAACAATGCGATTAGGATTGCCATTTTGGGCCGGTTTTTTCTTACCTTTATTTCAGAATTCTGCATATGAACCATTTTCTATCGGTTAAAATTGCAACCGTACTGCTATTCAGTGTTTTATTATCTGCCCCAAATGAGGTATCTGCCCAGTCAGGGAAATCTTCCTGCGATACAGCTATGTACAAACGTATCCTTTTGGAGGCCTCAGCTGCCTCATCGGATTCTGCCATAAAGCTGTATGAAGAAGCCATCCGGAGCATCGGAAATTGTATTTCAAAGTCGGACAGAAAGTCAAAGAGAACCTTGCAAAAGCAATTGATGAAGTCCTATTCCGGACTGGGAATGGTATATTTTCAGGATCTCCGTTATGATAAAGCAAGGCAGAACTTTGACCCGGCCTACAATCTTTCCAAAGAGCTCAGTTCGCCTGTGGATATGGCCGATTGCCTCTTTAACCTGGCTGAACTCTGTCTCGAACAAAGCCAGTTCAGGGAAGCAACCCGCTATTATACTGAATCCATGGACCAGTATAAAATAGCGGGAGATGCCTCCGGGCAGTTCTGGTGCTATACCGGGATGGGCATCGTTCAAAAGCAGATGGGAAACCTGGGAGATGCAGTGGTATGCTATAATAAAGCATTGGATGTCACCCAAAAGGCTGGTTTAAAGAATGAAGCCGCTAGTTGTTACAATAACCTGGGGAATGTTTACCGCAAAAAAGGTGACTTTTCACGGGCGATGGAATCCTACGAAAAGGCCATCAATCAATTTAAAGCTCTGAAGAATGATATGATGGTGTCGGATTGCCAGAACAATATTGGTAATCTGTATCTCGATCATGGCGATCCCTTCCGTGCCCTTGATTACTACAACCAGTCACTGAAAATCGTTAAAGCGCTGAATGATGAATATCGGCTGATCATTCGTTATAAAAACATTGCAGATGCCTATACGGATCTGAAGGATTATGAAAATGCAGGCCAGTTTCTCAACGATGCCATGAAACTTGCACAGAAATCAGGCGATAAATCATTCCTGGCATCCTGCTATATGCAGTTGGGTAAACTCCAAAGCCTGAGGAAAGAGCCTGAGATTGCCCTGGCGTATTATGAAAAAGCCTTATCGCTATTTGAAACAATCGGTTCGAAAGCTGATGTAGCTGAAGCATTGGTAGAAATTGCTCAAATTGAATTAGTCCGTGGGAATATAAATGAATCTATAAAGTATGCAGAAAATGCGGTGAAACAGTCTGCTATTTCAGGGAGTCTGAAGATACGACTGGATGCTACCCTCTGTCTTTCAAACGGATATGAGCAAAAAGGAGATGAAAAGCTTGCATTGGAGTGGATGAAAAAAGCTGTCCGGTTAAAGGATAGTATTTATAACGCCGATAAATACAGGACCATTGAAGAAATAGAAGCAGGCTTTGTGCAGAATAGTCTTACGGAAGAAAATAAAATTCTCACGGAGAACAGTCAACTTCAGAAAAATGCCATCAGAACCAGGAATATTCTTGTAATCTTAATGGCTCTGTGCCTCATCCTGAGTGCGGTTATTATCTGGTTGGTTTATAAGCGTCAGAAAGAAGCAAAGAAGGAAACAGCGAAAGTGCAGCAACTCAGTGAAGAGAAAATAGGGAAACTTAATGAGGATCTATCCGTAAAAGAAAGGGAATTAACTTCCAAGACTATTTTCATCAATCAGAAAAACCAACTTCTCGAAAAACTGATCAAAGACCTGGAAGAGTTGAAACAGTCAGGTGGAGCTGCTGCTGCAATTCATGGATTGCAATCCACGCTTAAGCAGGAACTATCCCCCAATAACTGGAAAGAGTTCGAATTGCAGTTTAATGATGTGCACCCCGGTTTTCAAAATCGCCTGCTTGAGCAGTACCCTGAGCTTTCCCCCTCAGAACGGCGGCTCTGTTCTTTCATCCGTCTTGATATGAATACCCGTGAAATATCCTCTCTCAGTGGACAGTCAATAAAAAGTATTGAAGTCGCCCGTACACGTATACGGAAAAAGCTCAATGTCCCCCATGAGCATAACCTGGCTAATTTTATTGCGAAGCTCTGAGTCCAGCGTATTCCAGGGTGCTGGGTGCTGGGTGCTGGGTGCTGGGCGCTGTCTGCCCCGAAGGGGAGCTTTTGGCTCTGAGTGCCCCGAAAGGTAGCCTTTGGCTCTGGAAGCAAAATTATCCTAATGCTCGGTGATTGGAACACGCCTGCCTGCCGGCGAGGCAGGGATGACGCGGATTATTGCGCGGATCCGTCAGCTGACGGACGGATTTAAATTCATTCGTGAAAATTCGTGTCCGTCAGCTGACGGATCCATGTAATTCGTATTCTATCAGTTACATATAAAGTTCAATTATCAAGTATTAACACAAACTATCCCCTTCGTGGCAACTTCTAATCTCCTATTCTCCACATCTTCTCATATTCAAATTGTCGAATTGTCGAATTGTCAAATTGTCGAATTGTCGAATTTTCAAGCCAAAACCTCCCCTCCAAAGCAATCCTACATTCCACATTCCACATCCAACATCCCACATCCGACATTAGACATCCGACATTAGACATCCGACATCCCACATCCGACATTATGAGTGTTTTTGTAGGGTGTCCTGAACGTATTTGTAGGGCATCATTTCTTGCAGTAACTTCCTGCCTGATATAGCTTTGTCCGGTCTTGTAAATGCATGGTCATAACCTAAAAATTGACTCAAATGAAACTGTTTCAATTATTTCAATTATCATGCTTAATACTGTTAGTAGGGACTTCTTGCGAAAAGGAAGGACCGCCTACCCAACCCGAGAAGGAAACAGGTATTGCCTTCTGTGCCGGAAGCTATACAAATGATAAAGGACTCTCGGTTCCCTGTTATTGGTCGGGGACTAAACGTGTCGAATTGACAGGAGAGGGATTGTTGGCAGGAATGGTAAATGCCATTTATGTGAAAGATGGGGTGGTTTATTGCGCCGGGACTTACTCAACTGCTATTAAAAGTGGGATTCCCTGTTATTGGGAGGGCAAAGAGCTACATGTTCTTGACATTAACGGGCCAGGTGGCGCTAGTTGTATCACTGCTTCAAATGGCATCGTTTATTGCGGAGGTCAGTACACCGAAGGAAATACCAATTATAGTTGTTACTGGAAAGGAACATCACTATTCAAACTTGAAAAAAAGCCCTTTCAAACTCATCTAAAATGCATAGGTGTAACTGAGTCAGGTACAGTTTATTGTGCAGGTAGTGCAGAGGCAGAAAGCTATGGTTCTCCATTTTACTGGAAGGATACAACTTTCCATCATTTGTCAAGACAAGATGTTTGGGTGAATTGGGCTGGTGAATACTGGCATCATGATGGAACTGTTTACAGCATGGATATAAAAGGAGAAAGAGTCTATTTCGGAGGCTGTGGTGATGGTAATGACCATGGTTCCAATCCCTGCTTCTGGGAGGATGGCTCTGTGGAAATGACCTATTTGCAGGAAGCAAGAGGTGAATGCCATGCTGTGAGTGCCAGCGGGAGTATATATTATGGAGGTTGGTACTATCCCAACCAAAATAGCGGCCCTAGAGCTTGTTATTGGCCTCAGGGTGGGGAAGTCGTCCAACTGCCTGAAGGTGGGAGAGTCATGGCGATTGGTAGTCGTAATACTACAATTTATTGTGTGGTATTGGATGTTCCGGGAAAAACATATCCTGTTTATTGGGACGGTTCTTTCTGGTACGATATGGTTGGTTCTGCAGATATGAGCAAATCTGAGATTCGTTGTTATGCAATTGCCAATTAATGACTAATTTGTTAAATAGTACAAAATCAATCAGTTATGAATAAACGATTTTTATTTATTGCCACAATTCTGGGAATTTTATTCTTTGGATGCAAGAAGGAATCTGATCCTGAAGGGTCGGATCCTTCTGAAAAAACCAGCAGTTTTGAATGGGTAAAACAAGCAGGTGGCACTAACACCGATTATGGTCATTGCATTGCAACAGATGACCAGGGAAATATTTATACATCAGGATGTTTTACCGGAACTGCAACTTTTGGCTCCTTTTCTCTGCAATCAGATGGGAATAATAACATATTCATCACTAAAATGGATGCCAGCGGTGAATTCAAATGGGCAAAAAAGTGTGGAGGAAACTCCTTGTTTACTGACCAGGAGAGGATGAATTCAATGGCCCTGGATGCAGATGGTAATGTTTATGTCTGCGGAACCTTCAGCGATACTAGCTATTTTGATACTACTGCGCTTTACACCACAAATAATGACATTTTCATAGCAAAGTTGAATAGCATTGGTGATTTCGTTTGGGCAAAACAGGCGGGAGGTGGCGGAAATGGCGATTTTGCATTTTCAATAGCTGTTGATAACCTGGGTGGCGTTTTCCTTGCAGGTGCATTTTACCACGAAGCGTGGTTCGGAGATATTTCCTTGAAGGGCCCGGCTCCTGGTTCATATTCCTTTATTGCCCGAATGAGCACTTCTGGTCAGTTTTCATGGGCAAAGATGGTTGCTGAAAGTACCGTTGTTGGTATTAGAGCAATTACAGCTGATTCGGAGGGAAATGCTTATTTCACCGGATTTTATAACCATTCTGCAACCATCGGGCCATTCCCGGTAGAAGCTATTAACCAGTTTTCAGATATTTATGTTGCCAAAATAACAGCAAGCGGAATTTATGAGTGGGTAAATATTGCTCAAGGAGCAAATTACGATGTTGCAGAAGCCATTTGCGTTGATAATCAACAAAATGTATGCATAACCGGAACTTTTATTGATAGCATCCAATTTGGAACAGATCGGCTGCTGACAAGTGGCAAAGATGCTTTTATTGCAAAGATGAATTCTTCTGGCAACTGGTTATGGGCAAAACAAGGTAAAACCACGAAAACAATTCCCGAGAATCTTTCAATAGGCACTTCCGTTAGTGCAGATAATAACGGCAATGTTTATGCAACAGGCTATCTTATGGGTACCTCCATATTGGGTGCCGACACGATTATTTCTAATGGGCATACCAATGCATTCATGATTAAACTCGATCCCAACGGGGATTTTGTTTGGGTAAATCATTCCACAACCAAGGGTAATTCGGCGGGGGCATGCATTGTCCCTGATAACTCCGGGAATTGCTATGCTACAGGCTATTTCAGCAATAGCACCACTTTTGGTGATCAAGTATTACCCTGGTCAGGGAGCACAGATATTTTCATTGCAAAAGTAAAAGAGGTCAAAAACTGAATTAATCAAAAAGGGAATGGCCATGAAAACAATCTGGTTTTTTCAGGCATTGGTATTAATTGCATTGCTCTCATGTTCTTCCGGTGGAACTTCTGACAGTTCTATAAACCCGGAAGAATTTGCTGGAGAGAAGCCCATGGTATTTAAATTAAAGAATGAACCCAATGAGCATGCATTTTCCTTCTTGTTACCCGAAGGATGGTCTGTTACCGGAGGTATCACACGTGTCGATCCTAATACAGCAGGTGGCTCAGGCAATTCCATTGAAGCTAAGCTTTATATGAAGCTCCGGGCACCCGATAACAAGGCTGAAATCGGATGGCTGCCAGATACCCGCTTTTTCGATATGCGCCGCTACCAGGGTGTAAATCTTGCCGCTCCAATGTTCCCCGATGGCAGCAACTATAATGGCATGACAGTGATGCCAATCCCTTCTCCGGAACAATTTCTCCGATCGGTGGCTATCCCTTTTGCTCACCCGCATGCACAAGGGCTGACTATCACTGACATAAAACCTCTTCCTGCCCTGGCAGAAGAATATGGTAAGATGTCGGCTCGCATATTACAAGGCTACCGATTATCCTACCAGGCCGCAATTCTCACTTTCGAATACAGCGAAAATGGAATCCATTTCATGGAAAAAATGGTCTGCACCATCGAGGATTTTGGTCAGCTGGGAGCAGGCCTTTGGGGTAATAAGGAGTGCTGGTATGTAAGGGCAGTAAAAAGTGACTTTAACAAAATGGCCCCGGTTTTTGCCACCATCGGTCATTCAGTAAAAATTAACCCCGAATGGATCGGGCGCGAAATCCGCAGTCAGCAGGTTAACAGCAATATCGCCCTGCAAACTCAGCAAGCCATTGCTCAAATCGACAAGGAAATCACAGAACACCGGGCTTTGACAAATTCAGAGATCAACAACAATATGTATCTGAACCTCACGGGGCAGGAAGATTACACTAATCCATTCACAGGCGAAACTGAGAGAGGTACAAATGAATGGAATTACCGATGGGTGAATGAGCATGGAGATGTGATCTGCTCCGATAATCAGAATTATGATCCTAATAAAGATGTGAATATAAAAATTCAGGGATTTAAAAAATCTCCGGTCAGAAAAAGGTAAGTAAAACTGAAAACTATGAAAACTAAGAACAGTTTACTTGTTGTGCTGCTGTGGTGGATGTTGTGTGGAAGATGTGGGCCCCCCCATTTCTGTTGTGCTTTGCTTGTGAGGAAGTTCATAAAGAAATAAATCAAATTAAATAATACACCAAACTATGAAGATAAAAACAAACCCTTGGATGATTCTAGTGGCTGCAACAGGTATTGCCTTAATACTGCTTTCAGGCAGCAGTTGTACTAAAGAAAATGATGACAATACCATTCCCACCGGCACTTTTACAGACCCCCGCGATGGCACTGTTTATAAAACAGTGACAATTGGGAACCAAACATGGCTGGCAGAAAATTTGAAATATTTGCCGGCTGTATTCGGCCCTGGCACAGGTTCTCAGACAGAGGCCCGGTATTATGTATATGGATACGATGGCACTATCGTTGCCGAAGCTAAAGCTACAGCCAATTACTCTACTTACGGTGTCTTATACAACTGGTCAGCAGCCATGAGTGCTTGTCCGTCAGGCTGGCATTTGCCAACTGATGCAGAATGGACACAATTATCAACATTCCTGGGTGAAAGTGATGCTGGTGGAAAGCTCAAGGAAACAGGAACAACTCATTGGAATGATCCCAACTTTGCAGCGACCAACGAAACCGGCTTTACTGCCTTGCCGGGTGGATATTGTTTCAGCGGTGTATCATTCACTGATATGGGAATTGCAGGTTGCTGGTGGAGTGCAACAGAGGCTAACAGCAGCGGGTCCTGGTATCGGGGCATGGGCAGCAGTTACAGCGAATTAATCAAGATAAGCAACTTTAAAGAATTAGGGTTCTCAGTACGCTGTATTAAGGATTAATCCTCTGAATCCCAATCATGTATTTCCGGACTTTCTCTTAAAATGTTAACATACAATTTCTAATCAAATGAAAACAAAATCTAATTCCTGGATGATTATTGTGGCAGTCACAACTATTGCCATTCTATTGACAGTTAACAGTAGTTGTAAAAAAGATAATGATGATGATAATACCATCATCGCCGGCACCTTTACCGACCCCCGGGATGGCACTGTTTACAAGACACTGACAATAGGTGGCCAAACATGGTTGGCAGAAAACCTGAAATACCTGCCATCAGTAGTTGGCTCCGGCTCGGGTTCGCAAACCGATACTTACTATTATGTTTTTGGTTATCAGGGTACTTCTGTCACCGAAGCTAAATCTAACTCCAATTACACTACCTACGGTGTCTTATACAATTGGCCGGCAGCTATGATTGCATGTCCGGCTGGTTGGCATTTGCCAGGCGATCAAGAATGGAGTCAATTAATGGATCATTTGGGGGGACAAGACATTGCAGGTGGAAAACTAAAAGAAAGCGGAACCACTCATTGGAATGATCCAAATACCGGGGCTACCAATGAAACCGGCTTTTCTTCCCTTCCGGGTGGCTACCTGAATGGCGATGCCGAATTCCTTTACACCGGCTTTAATGGATATTGGTGGAGTTCTACTGAGTTTGGCTCCTCTGCAGCCTGGGGCCGTGGAATGTATTACAAAAGCGAAGCAGTCTCAAGAGATGCCAGCTATAAATCCTATGGTTTTTCTGTCGTTTGTGTGAAGGATTAATTCCGGTGTGTGCTGGTATTGATCAGTGAAACAAATTAGACATCATGAACAGCCATGAAAAAACTACTCTTCAATTTGCAATTTGCAATTTGCAATTTACACTTTGCATTTTGCATTAAACATATGTATAGGTCTTAAACCTGAGGTGCGAAGCTCCACGAAGGAAAAGATGCGGATTAGGGCTATATTGCTTTCCGGAACAATTACAGTTTAAAATGAACATATTTAAAAAACTAAATGTTTATATTTTAGGAATCTAAAATTTTTTTCCGAACGGAAAGAATTGGAAAAGATTTGACACTAAAACACCCTCCTAAAAGCTATCGGGATGCACCAAATGATAAAACAACCTGGTGATTCCTGGTGAACTGATCGCTATCGGGATTCTACTTTGCTGTAAAGAAGTAAAAAGCAAGGCCCCCGTTATCATAAATTGCTCTAATGCGCTATTCTCAATCATTTCAATGCATTAGCAAAACTTTTCCCAAACACTAGTGCTTTAAAATGTAGTTTTATGAAAACAATTTACGCCCTTCTTGTTTTGGCTTTTACTTTTTTACTTTTTTCTTCTTGTAAAAAAGAGAGTAATAATAGTGATCAATCTTCAAAAGAAGAACTCCTTTTTCAGTCCTTTCAAATGATGAATGCTGCATCTGTTCGCTTTATTGAAATTGGCGACTCTATGAATATTACACCACCGGAGGCGCTCTATTATACCAGCTTATGGGTTCAAAATCAACCTGGCGTTGCAGAATGTTTCACAATGGACAGCACTTACCTCTTCATACACATGGCGAGCGGGTATAAGAGCACAATAAACCTGCGTGAGATGACTCCCGATGGCTTGAGCGTATACCGCGGCAGCGGTGCAGGTACAGGGAAAATGACAGCTGCAGTATCATCTGCCGGTGGCACATGTTCCAATAAACTGCAAAATAAAAAAGTATTGCTCTATTCTGCTTTTGTAGCTCAGTTTTATTGGGGGAACGAATTTCAAACCGATGTTGTTGATATGATTGAAAATGGCGATGTAGATGTAGAAGTCACCGTTCTGAAAAACGAACAATGTACCATTGATGCGTTGCTCACCTGCGATCAGTATGGCTTGGTTATTCTTGACACACACGGGGGGCAGTCGGCAATATATACAGGTATTGGTTTTACTCTTGATGCTGGGGATATTCCTGATAATCTAGACGACTATCTTACCTTTATAGGACAGAAAATAGGATCACAGCATGTACAGTCCATCATAGATAAAAAAGTTGAAATCGCTCATACATTTGAATATGATCCTCAGCTTCAGAATCAGGAACAATGGGATAAGTATAAACAAAATCTCGATGTTACCTATGAAGTAGCAGTCACCTCAAAAGGTATTCGCGAAATGATGCCCGACTTGAGTAATACGATTGTTTTCGCTAATGCATGTTTCAGCGGGTTTACTGCCACTTCATATATGACTACCAACCCTAAGCCTTGGGAAGTAAAAATTCCCGACCCTATCAAGGTAGCCTGGATGACCAGAAATCCTTTAACCTATTATGGATATGAAGCAAACGATGGAGTATCCTACAAAGCCCCGAATGATGAATTATGCAGACCTGTCGAAGACACGCTAATTAAATCCTTTTTTTATGATGGTGACAGTACCGGCAATGCGCACATGCAGGAAGGCGGTGGTTCACCTATTATGGAATATCCCTGGGATCATAGTGTTGCAATGTGGAATGATCATGGCCCTCTCAAGTTCAATCAATATGGAAACCCTACATGGTGCTATGGTACGTGTGGCGAACCTATAACCGATGCGCGCGATGGTCAAAAATATTCTACCGTGTGCATCGGGGAGCAGGTATGGATGGCTGAGAATCTGAGGTACGACGCTCCTGGCAGTCTTATAGCTAATGATGACCCAACAAAGTTGTTAACCTACGGCAGATTGTATGATTATCCAACGGTTTCTGCAGGACAAGGTGTAAGTCCCGGAAATCAGGTCTCAACAGTACAGGGAATTTGTCCAGATGGCTGGCATTTGCCCAATAACTATGAGTGGGAATTACTGATGTCTTCTTTCGGAATACCCAATAGCAATGATCTTGCAATTCAACTCAAATCGCCATACGATTGGGTGGGAGATGGTTTTACGTCAGCCCCGAAAAGAAACGCTTCTGACTTTGATGCATTGCCTTCTGGCGGTGCCCTTAAAACAATTTCAACTGGGGTAATAGAATATTATGCACAGTATAATTTTTTTGGAATGTGGCTTAGTTCTTCTAATTCGGATTGTCCATATCCAAATTTTGCTGGAGTAGCAAGGCTTCTCTCAGCAGATGCAACTGTGCAATACAACTGTGGACCATTAAACCCCTATGACGGCACTTACCAGGCAGTGAGTTATTCGAGCTGCCGCTGTGTGAAGGATTGAATTTCGGGTAATAAAACAATTTTTCAAAAAACAAAAAAAACTTCCTATGGGATCAAGAATATATTTTCTCGCTGCCCTGTTAATTATAATGTTTGCTGCTTGTAAAAAAGACGGTGACAATAACAATACCAATGAAGAAACTGTCGACAAACTTACTACCATTTGGAATGTGGGAGAAGGTGCCATGCAAGTATTCAGCGACACGCTGGAAGCCACGCATGATACCGTGGCTGCCATCAATGCCGCAGGCCACTGGCTGGTAGACCAGCCTGAAGTAGCGGATGCTTATTACTGGAGCAAACAACTCATAGAAATACGGTTTAAGAATGGCTTGCGAAGCTCGGTTAGCTTTACGTGGGAAGACGATAATGGACAGCATCTATCACGTGGCGGAAGCACTGGCAGCTCTAAATTATTCAATTATCATGGAGTAACTTCAAAAGAAGCAATTAAAAACGAAAAAGTATTAGTATTGAATCCTTATACAGATGAATTTAATACTAATGGTTACAATAAGCGCAACCAATTTAATGGCGGCCCTAAAGTACTGGAAGTTTCTATCTTTAATGATGAGGCAGTCACCTATGACCTCCTGAGTACTTTTGGCGATTATGGATTTATTATTCTCAATACACATGGCCTGCCATGGGGGTTTTTCATTAATTCTATGATTGCAGTGGCCGGCGATGTAGACTTCCGGGACTGGACCCGGGAAGATGTTCTCAGTGTGCTGACAACTTGGTTCGGGCCCAATATCCCCCTGGAAAAATTTGAGAACGGAGAACTCGAAACTGGTGTCAATGCCATTTTTCATGATTTCACACATACTAAAACATATATACAACTGCTTGTCACAGACAAGTATATACGTAACTCCACTTTAGACCTGAACGGAACCGTTGTTTTTAATAATTCATGCTATAGCGGAAATACCAAACAAGGGCCTACAATCGACAATCAACCTGAAGCTTTTAAAAGCAAAGGGTGTATTTCCTATTATGGATATGCGTTTTCCGATAATAGTTCCGGTTCCGCTCCAAACGATTTTGCAAATAAAATGGAAGATTCGCTTATTGCAAACCTAGTCAGAAGAGGTGATACAACTGCAGTTGCACATCTGATAGATGATGTCACACTTCAATATTCCATCGAATCAAAAACAAAGGATCATGACGACATACCTATACATGTCACCCGCGAAGGACTGGTATTTAAACCCACTCCTCCGAATGTTTATCATAAACTTTATTTTCAACATTTCTTTGAGCCTAACTATTGTTATGAAAAATGCGGAGACACCCTGGTTGACAGCCGTGATCAGCAAAAGTATGCGACCGTTTGTATCGGAGACCAGGTGTGGATGGCAGAAAACCTTAACTATGCAGACGGGGGAGCCTGCTATGATAACAACTCTGCGAATTGTAATACTTATGGACGGATTTATACCATCAATGAAGTTACAGGACTTAATACATCAGAAACCAATCCCAGTGGCATTCAAGGGATTTGTCCTGAAGGCTGGCATGTCCCTTCAAAAGCGGAATGGGAACAATTGATCGCTTATGTCGGTGGAACTGCAGCGGCATCTACGCAATTGAGATCTACAACAGGATGGCCCACACCCAATGAGAATTCAAATTTATCAGGATTCAATATGCTGCCTTCCGGGCATTTTGCAGCAGATAATATGAACAGTTTATTCCGGTTCCTTGGACAGGATGCCAAGTTTTGGACAACCAGCGCATCGGATGGTTATTATTATGCAGTAAATGCCTACCATCCTGATTTAAATATAAGTACGTATAGTTCACCCCCCTCGATAACCTTTAAATTTTCTTGCCGCTGTGTAAAGGATTGAATTTTACATAATATAAAACTCTATTACACTACAATTCTTTCATATCGATTTCATGCTGTAAAAGGCTGATGACAAGGATTGCGCCCAGGTTACTCATTTCGAGATCGTGAAGTATCATCAGAAATTGCAAAACCAGGTTGATTGCGATTAAGCACTTAAAAGGTATTCCTGTTAAGGATACAACTTCTGGTCTGTCTCACAATAAATGGGGGATTCTCCTGAATTATTCATAAACCACCAACTTTTGAATACCTCTTTTACCAGGTTTTTCTAGACTTATAA
This sequence comes from Bacteroidales bacterium, assembly GCA_016707785.1. NCBI lineage: Bacteria > Pseudomonadati > Bacteroidota > Bacteroidia > Bacteroidales > Bacteroidales bacterium. The sequence goes on from JADJGZ010000013.1 coordinate 67,182, forward strand.
TATAAACTCCCCCCACAAGTGCTGAAAGATTCAGGTAAATGTATTTTTCCGGCACCAGATTGAGTTTTATTTTCATGACTTCATTCCCTAACAAAGATTGAATGGTGAGTGTTTCCGGAATAAAGGCAAATGTATCCCACTGAATTTTCACTTCTCCGTTTGTGGGATTAGGTGAAATCCGCATTGTATTGTAATCTGTTTTTGAAATTCCTGCCGGATCATAAATCAGGGCCGCATAAGCATTAATTCTCCCATAACCATAATATGGATCCCATCCCGGGGTATCCTCTGCTTGGTCCCCAACCTGGTCTTCAGATGTATTTTGAATAATCGCTTTAATATCGGCTGGTGTCCTGTCAGGATCCTGTGAAAGTAATAATGAACTTAATCCTGCAACATGCGGGGCAGCCTGTGAAGTGCCACCCCAGTAGGAGTTGTAGCTGGTATTGCTATTATAACTAAGCCCGTAAATGTAATTTCCCGGGGCAATTACCGAAATGTGCGACCCATAGCAACTGCCACTCGTCCCCGACCAAAAAAATGGATTCGACCTCGTATCATCAGGATCAGTCGCACCTACAGCAATTACCCCGGGATAGGATGCCGGGATATAAGGAACATCGTTATTGGCATTCATCATCGAGGCTACCACTATTACATTATTTGATAGGGCATTGGCTATCGCATCCTGTAACCCCTGCGACGGGTCAGTACCCCCTAAGGAAAGATTGAGTACATTAACTCCTTTATCTACTGCATAATTGATCCCGGCAATCCACCAGGAATAATATCCCCAGTTGCTGCTGTTTATTCCTTTCAGAATCATGAGTTTGCAGTGCCAGTCAACTCCGGCAAAACCTAAAGAATTATTCCCATTACACCCAATGATGCCTGTTACATTGGTCCCATGACCAAAATCATCAGTGGGATTATTATCAGTATTCGCAAAATCCCAACCCCTCCAATCATCAACATAAGTATTCCCGTCATCGTCAATTCCATTCCCGGGAATTTCCTGGTAATTCACCCATATCCGGCCATTTAACTCAGGATGATCCAGCTTACAACCACTATCAATGATTCCAACAATAATATTGGTATCCCCTTGCTCAACAATCCACGCCTCTGTCATATCAATATCTGCATCTGCAACTACGGGTGCTGCCCAAAAACTACCATCATTGTAGAGTGACCACTGTAAATTAAACTTGCTGTCATTGGGAATGAGGGAATCATTCCCAATCCCCTGGACACTTCCCAGATAATCACACTCAACATAGTTAAACACGCCACTCGATCTGTATGCATACATGAGACCTTCTGTAATCCTGGCATCCTCGAACTCAAAACAGTATATAGGTATATTGCCTGGCGATAATTGAACTACTTCTGCTTTCCCATAAATCTGGCCTAAAGCTTCCAATTGAGGTATACTTTCAATAATTTGAGAAACCGCTCGATGAGATATAGATTGGTATACCTCATCCGTTAATCTTGCAATCATCCTGTTCGGGGCATAATTATTGCCCTCTTGAGCAAGTAGGAGATTGACACTTGCCCAAAATAAAATGAATAATAAAGGTCGCATCTTGTTAAAGTTTTATATATCGAGACTGAATATCTAAAATTAGTCCAAAAAGCAGAAAAAGGCAAGTATTGCTCACAATTATAACTATACTGTGCCTACTTCTAGGTGGATATCCCAGATGTCTGGATAGTATTTTTTTCCGGAGTAATCTCAAAAACTAAAATTGCAGGTAAATCGGCATCACCTGGTCCGAACATTTTATCTGGTAAAAAATGAACATAAATGCCAGGAAAATCAGGATAAAGGTCGCAAAATTGAATTTTTCCATCCTCATAACTATTCCATCACTTATCCGCTGTGGAATAAAGTGTAGTGCAAAACCAAGAATCATCATCAGGAATACGGTATCATACCCGGCATACAATACCTGGATGGCTCCGGCATCAAAATTATACCATATCTGCTGAAGTATTACTACTGAGTCATGCAGCGATGATGCCCTGAAAAAGATCCAGGTAAATCCAACCAGGTGGAAGGTAAATAATACTCCTAATACTCTCAGATACCATGTTTCTTTCACCTTTCGAAATAAGGCAATCCTTCCTTTGTCAAGGGCTAAAGCTGTTCCATGCATACCTCCCCAGATAATAAAGTTCCAGCTGGCTCCATGCCATAATCCCCCTAATAACATGGTTATGGCTAAATTAATGTATTGCCTCACTTTCCCTTTCCTGTTCCCTCCCAGGGAGACATATAAATAATCTCTTAACCAACTGGAAAGGGATATATGCCAGCGCCTCCAGAATTCTGTGATACTGGCACTCTGATAGGGTGAATTGAAATTGATGTTTACATTAAAACCCATCCAACGGGCCAGGCCTATTGCAACATCTGAATATCCTGAGAAATCACAGTAAATAACCATGGCATATCCATATACTCCTAAAAGACACTCAAGTCCTGTATGCTTCGATGGGTCATCAAAAATGTAACCTACATAATTCACATTGATATAATCCGAGATCACCAGCTTTTTAAATAACCCGGTTACAATGAGAAAAAAGCCTAATGAGAAATCATGCGGACTCACATTATATTCTTTCCTGATCTGGGGAATAAAATCTGCCGCCCTTACAATCGGTCCCATGACGAGTTTAGGGAAAAATGAAAGGAAAAACAGGTAATCCAGGAAACTTTTTACCGGTTTGAAATGGCCTCGGTAAACATCAATGGTGTAACTCAGATTTTCAAAAGTATAAAAGGAAATTCCAATGGGTAAAATCAGGTTTAAAGGACTTATTTCACTGAAATTCAAATCATTCACAATGGAAATGAAGAAATTGGTGTACTTGAAATAAAAGAGTAACCCGAGGTTTAAAACCAAACTCAGGACCAGGAGCGCCGTTTTTCTTTTTTTTGTTTTCTGAATGTAGATGAGGTTGGAAATAGCAAAATCAACCACAGCCGATAAAAGGATGAGGGAAACAAACCATCCGCATGCCTTATAAAAGAAGTAAAGTGAAAACAGGGTGAAAACGGCTGTCCGCATCCTGTGATGCCGCCTCACTGCATAATATAGCAGAATGAAAAAGAACAGGAAATAGACAAAAAAGCCTGAATTAAACAGGAGCGGATTCTCCGGATCGTAAAGGAGTTGCTTTAGAATACCGTCAATTATTTCCTTCATTCCTTAATGCTGTTTTGTCCGTCAAGTACATCCTTTAATGCCATAACAAGTAACCTTGCCTGCAACCGGTATCCTTCCCTGGTCAAATGTATCATGTCACCTTGTGCATAACCAGCCTTATTCCAGTCCCTGATAGAATCTTCACCTCCCATCACAGGGAAGAAATTCCATACTGCAACATCCATCTTTTCAGGTATCTGGTTGTAATAGTCTATCACATCCACAAGGTATTCATTGGTTTGGTAATTAACCACCCGCTTATATCTTTTCTTCTTCTTCGAAACCCGTACTCTTGTATAATATCTTTTTAGCCCATCTCCTGGGGTCGTAAGTACGATGTCACAGGTGGGAGCATCTCGGAACACTTGCTGAATGAGTGCCTCCTGGTAAAAAGATAAGGTGTCAAGTGACAATCGGTTATAAGCCTCATTTGTGCCCAGTGAAATGATTACCAGGTCAGGACTGAATTGCTGAACTATAGTATCAGAATAAACAGAGTTCAAAATAATTTTAGCAGTGGCTCCGTTTCTGGCCATAACCTGGAGCTTTACAACAGTTGAGTCAGAATCATGCACAATTACCTTTGCCGTATAATTTCGGATAATTGAGTCAAGTAGTATCGCAACAGTTTCTGCATAGAATCCCGACTTCACATGGGAGTCCCCAATATGAAGGACTCGTAATGGCCTCGACACACTATCTTGAATGGAATGGAAATATTGTTTCAGGTGGTTAAGTGCAGTATCATTTTCTATGTAGTTGTAATCAAAGTTCAATGGTAGTTGTGTCGAATCCGGTACCTGGGCTTCAGATACCACGCGAAGCAGCAACATACCTGACAATAGGCTGAATTTGAGAGCGCGAAGCAGCTTCCGGGTCATAAACTTGTATGAGTTTGTCAAATAGTGTTTTGGCCACCATAGTGGCACCTTTATGCGTTAGATGTGTATAATCAACATTTGCTAATGGGGGATTGGATTTTACCCAACGGATCATCGAATTTCTGCCTCCCATCGCATTGTATAAACTCCAGAAATTGGTTTGTGTTGCTAATGCAACCTTGTGCTGAATATCAATTAATGGGAGTACTCCTTTCTGAGTCCTGTATTCTCCATCATACCTGCTTGCTTTGTCAGCCGAACCAACTACCAGGATACTTGCATGCGGGAAACACTTCTTGAGCGAATGAATTGCCCTCGCAAGGGGCTTCTCATACCAGGAGAAATCAATGAGATCGGGCTTGAATAGCAGGTTTGGGCCGTATTGCAAAATAATAAGGTCATAAGGATGGGAATCATTGATGCTGCTAAGCATCTCCTCTGAAATTCGCTGTAATTCAATGCCACTGATTCCTCTGAAAGAAAAATTGTCTACAAAAATTCCTCTCTGACTTTCAAATGAAAAACCAAAAAGCTGGTTCTCTCCTCCATTAAACCTGGCTTTTAAACTCTTTTGATCAGTCGCTACAAGTTGCTTATTGAAAACCCCTTCTCTGTTGAAAATGATCATTGAATCATTCACATTGAAAGTGGATGTGCTGTCAGTTTTTCCATAAAGCAGATAACACTCACTGAATGTATTTAGATGTGACCGGTTAACTCCTGAAAAGGAAACCGCTGAGCTTTCAGATGGAATAAAACTATGCCCGGACAGAAATAAATCACCTGCTTTAGAAGCAGCCGTATTCAGAAAATTTCTGTCTCTCCAGCTTTCACTGAAACTATGAATGATCGTCTGCCTGAAACCGGCAACTATTGATGTAATTGGAACATACCCAACACCATTCCCGCCAAAATAATCCTGTAATTGGCGGCGAACATCCTGGGTTACAAGGTCTCCCTCTATCATCGAATCACCAAAATAGGCTATTCTAACCTTCTTCCGCTTTCCATCCCTTAATTCATGCAGAGCTTTGATAAATGCCTGAAGAACGCCTCCTTCTTCATAACCCACAATAGCATCACTGCTGTGATAATCTGGAACCGCAGGAATCGAATCCGCTAAAACAACCGGCTCGACAAATGCTATTGTGTCTTCATCAACCTCTTGAACCAGGTCACTTACGATATTGATGTTCTTAAACTGGAGCCCAAAAACAGTAAATGATTTGCCTAAAAAGGATATAGAAAGCACAATAATAAAAGTGACCAAAATAAAATAAAATGGCTTTGAGGTAGATGACATTTGAGAATGCAGGTTTTTAAACAAGGATGGCAAAGATACTAATTCCAATATACTCAATCGCAATGAATTTGCCCCAAAGGGGAGCCTTTGGTTCAAAGCAAGATTCTTGCAGATTGAGTTATGCCGTTGCGCTCAGGTATCCTCCGCCAGCCGGCGGATCGCAAAATGATTCAGCAACGGTATAAATAGTTTTTGCCCGGATGAGTGGTCGAATGATGTTGTCTAAACTGCTTCCAAATGGTTTTTATTTACCAACAATCATGAAATTATTCATACATATGACATATATATAAAATAACAATATATTAACAGGTATTTGGTTTGACTATAAATTATTTACCTTTGTGTTATGTTGCAGAAATTTCGCACGTTCATTCAACGAAACCAGCTTTTCAGGCAGGATCATATGATCTTATTGGCTATAAGTGGAGGTGTTGATTCTGTTGTAATGTGTGAGTTGATGCGCCAGGCAAAATTTAAGTTTGCGATCGCTCATTGCAATTTCCTTCTACGGGCCGAAGAATCAGATGCAGATGAAGCCTTCGTTGAACACCTGGCACTCGCAATGGATGTCCCAATTCACATCAGGCATTTTGAAACTGCAGCATATGCCAGGGAAAATGGAATTTCTATTCAGATGGCTGCCAGGGAATTACGATACGCCTGGTTTGAGGAGCTAATGGACCAACATGGTTATAAGTATGTAGCCAATGCACATCATCTCGACGATCAGGCTGAGACATTCTTTATTAACCTGCTTAGAGGTACTGGCCTTAGTGGTTTACATGGCATTATGCCCAAACAAGGAAGGATTATCAGGCCACTCCTTTTTGCTACAAGAGAAGAAATTGCTGAATTTGCATTCGTCGAAGGACTCAGTTGGAGAGAAGATTCATCAAATAAAAGCAAAAAGTACCTCAGAAACAGGCTTCGGCACGAAATAATGCCACTTCTCAAGGACATAGACCCTTCTTTCAGCAAATCTCTCAACAATACCATCAGGATTATTCGGGAAACTGAGACAATTTATCGCCAAAAAATTGATGAAGGGAAAGCAGACCTTATTGAAACAAATAAAAATGATGTCAGGATTCTCATTAGTTGGCTCGAAGAATTCAGTCCAATGGAAACATGGTTGTATGAATTACTGAGACCCTACGATTTTTCATTTGCTGTAGTAGAAGAAATTGTAAACTCTCTCGGTTCTATCTCCGGAAAAATATTCTTCTCCTCAACACATCGCCTGATTCGGGATAGAGATTACCTGATCATTGAATCGTTCAGCCAACTGGATCAGAAATCAACAGAACCAATAGTAGCCTTCGACCCTCTTCTTCAAAAACAACCACAACTTCCTATCCCTCTTTCATTTAGTATCGAAAGGGCTAAAGATTTCGTGATACCGGAAGGCCAGGAAATCGCCTGCCTCGATTACGATAAACTCCATTATCCTTTGATGTTAAGAAGGTGGAGAAAAGGGGATTTCTTTTTTCCTTTCGGAAGCAGTGGGAAAAAGAAAATGAGTGACTTCTTTGTCGATAGGAAAATCTCGATCGATGAAAAAGAAAGCATTCTGCTGCTTACATCAGGTGAGGATATCATCTGGGTCACAGGAATGCGAATGGATAACAGGTTCAGAATAACCGAATCCACCAAAAAAATCCTGGTAGCTACCCTCGAACTCCCCCCGGAACCCAAAGGTTGTTTTCTCGGGATTCAAATCTAGTGTTATACTCAGGTTAAATTGCTGTAAACAAACAGGTTACTATCCTGAATTCTTTTTATTTTGACCTTTGCATTTTGCATTTTTAAAGGAGCTGATTACCTGAGGAAAGAAGTTTATCATATTCAACCAATTAGCCAATAGCCGTGATCGGTGATGATCCGTCCACCAGCCGGCGGATCCGCGTTCCATTTGCCGTGCTAAGGCCAGTTGCCCCAAAGAGAAGCCTCCAACTCATTTTAATTTTGCATTTTGCATTTTACATTTTACATTTTACATTTTACATTTAACATCACCCATTCATCCACATTTTAAAGTCACTGGTTCTTAATTTGCTCACCACAACATCCTCATCTGAAATGGGTGAAAGATCCAGTTTAAGCTTGTAATTGAAATAATGGTGCACCTTTTTGATCGCATGTACCGAAACAAGGTATTGCCGGTTCACCCTGAAGAATTGTTTTGGATTTACTCTATTCTCTAAATCATCAAGGGTATAATTAACAATGTATTTCGACCCTTCCGATTTAACAAGGAATACAACCTTGTCCTCTGCATAAAAATAGGCAACCTCTTCTGCCTGGACAGGGATTAGTGAATCTGCCTTGCTAACCAGGAATCGACTCTGGTATTGCTTTTCCTGTTGCGATTTAAAAGAAATCAACAACTCATTAAGAAAGGCTGAAGTCTCTCCATTGCCGTAAACTTCCTTCATCTTCTTAAATTTAAGCAGTGCAGTCTTTAGCCTTTCCTGATGAATGGGTTTTAATAGATAATCCACACTGTTTAACTCAAAAGCCTTCACAGCAAACTCATCGTAAGCAGTGGTGAAAATCACCGGATTATTGATATTTATCTGTTCAAATATGGAAAAGCTTCTGCCATCAGCAAGCTGAATATCCAGGAAAATTAGATCATAATCCATCTTCTCCTGTAAATGCAAAACCGAATTTTTGATGGTATCCAATGGGCCGTTTATCTCAATACCAGGCTCCAATTCCTTTAACATCTTTGATAACCTCAGAGCTGCATGCTCTTCATCTTCAATGATCAATACTTTCATACCTGCTAACTTAATGGCAATAAAACCGAAAATTTGTTTTGATCCTCCTGGATTATGATCTGCTTTCCTAAAAGAATTAAATATCGATCCCTGATATTCTTCAGTCCGATTCCGGTGGAGGGTTCTGAATCAATTTTTCTCTTCAAGGTATTCTCTACAACCAGGTTATTTAATCCATCCACAAAGACCTTGATATTCAAGGTGTTTTCATTTGAGATTTCATTATGCTTTATAGCATTCTCAATTAACATTTGTAAGGTGAGCGGAGGTATCATCTTCTCATGGTAAACTTCAGAAACTTCAAAAGAAATCATCAATCTCCTGGGAAACCTGCTCTGTTGAAGAAAGGAGTATTGTGCTGCTACCTCCAGTTCTTCTTTCAGACTCACACCTTGCCTTTCCCTGTTCTTTAATATATACCGCATGAATTCAGAAAGATTCTCAATATATCTTTCAGCATTTGCATTTCCCTCAACAATACTGAGCAATGTGTTGAGGCTGTTGAAAAGAAAATGCGGATTGACCTGGTTCTTCAGCGACTCATATTGGGCTTCAATAGTAGCTTTCTCTAATGATTGCGCTCTGATTAAATTCTGTTTCCATTGCATAAAAAATCCCACTGATGCATAAATGGAACTGATCAGGAATGTAATCAATTGAGTGGTGATGATGAGTTCCATCTTCGTAGCAAAGGGTAATTCTATGCCGGTAAACCATTTCATCGACATAATCTCTCCTTCAGCTACCAGGTATACAAATAAGGCCAGGGTTAAGAACTGTGCCGCCAAAAGCCTGATGGGCTGCTCAAAAATTGAATACCTGGTTGTCCAGTAGTTTATGATGAGCATACTCCCATGCCATAAGGCTATGGTACGTAGCAAGGATATGATGAACAAACCCAAATACTCATCTGATCTGAAATCATATCCGAAAAAAACAAGCGGTGAGAGAACTGAGAGGAATAGAATGGTCAAAAACCGGATCACAACCTCCCTGTAATGAAATGATTTGGGAGAAGGGCCTTCAAAGATGAAGTCTTTTGGCTTGCTCTTAATAGGCAAAAAGAAAATCGTTTGGAAACATTTGTTTAACATAATACACTTTTTCCTGTCAATAGAGTAAATGTAGTGTTTTCACCCGAAATAGAAACGGCACAATTAAAACCTTATCCTGTACAACATCATTGGAAATACTCCTAACTGATAGGTACTGCTGATCTCATTCTTCGATTTACTGTAGGATTGTAAAAGGATATTCTTGTGATTCGTAAAATTCTCTACATAAAACTGCCATTCCTGAGATACTCTTTTACCGTTTAACCTGTATCCAACTTTTATATCAGCTTTTAGGAAAGGATCATACTTAAGGCTAAAGGCTTCATCTTCCTTGTATTTTGTTTCCCCGGCACTCTGGGAAGCTGCCAGATCAATGGGAGTATAATAGCGTCCACCGGCTACCGACATTTTAAAATCAAGCGTAAGTGCCGAACGCTCACCAATAGTGAATTCTTTGCCAACTAAACAGTTAAGTACATAATTACTGTTAAAGGCTGTATTCCTTTCTATTCCATCACTTCCCTTATACTTCGATTGGAATAGGGAAAGGGTCGCGAGGTAATAATAATTCCTGCTGAAAAACTTTTCAAATGTAACTTCAAGCCCATAGTTCCTTCCAAATCCTTCATTTACCATACTATCCTGTGCTCCAACTCCCCAGCCTGCACCTGTATTCAAAATACTGTAGGCCGATGTCCTTTGTTCAACCGGAACATTATACAAGTATTGATAGTATAACTCAGCCTTTAACCGTTTTGTTGATGATAGATTCGCATCATAAGCTACAACCCATTGGTGTGCCTTGGTGAATTCCAGGTTGACATTCGTCTCGTTCAGACTCCCATCTTCCATTCTTGATCCATAAAAATAAGTCGATAAAGCCTGGATATTTGAATGTAACCCATAACCTGCACTAAACTTATGACCCGCTGAAAGCTGGTAACCTATTCCAAGCCTGGGCTCAACAGCATAGGATTCATTGAAATCCAGGTAAATAACATGTATCCCCGGGTTGAAACTCAGTTTTTCTCCTGCTTTGTAAGTCGCCTGGTAATAGATGCGGTATAATTGGTTGCCGTCTGACAAGCCTTTGTTGTAATCTATTAATGTGCGGTAATCCTCATCCGAAGCATAATATTTTCGGGTATAAAGATCAAATCCCATGCGATCAATTGTAAATCCGCCTTTAGTCGATAACCTTGAGCTATACTTGGTGTTAAGGAAAGCACTCACCGAACCCCGGTAATCCATAAAGTTATGATCAATCGAGTTATGGGGTATGTTAAGCTGGTCCAGGGTGTCGATGAGGGTTCCACCATCCTGAATCAAGCCTGATAATGAAATCTTAAAATACATCTTGTCATTGATGAACCTAGTATAGGAGATACCTGATGCAGCCATTTTTGACCGGTTATACAAATCTTGCCCCTCATCTGAGTAAAGATCTTGCTCATTATTCTTGCTGTCAAGCATTGCGATTTCACTATTGCCGCCAATCCCAAATACGGTAATCCTTCCTTTTTTCACAGGAAAATTCAATTTGAAGGATACATCCTGGTATTTTGGAATTCCTGCGGTGCCCATATCAATGATATTGCCCATCAACTGCAGGGTAGAATAGCGGAAGTTTACAAGATATGATGATTGTTTTTCCTTGCTGATTGGTCCCTCAGCCCCCACCTCAAAACCATTGAAACCGGTCTGAAACAGAAATTCATGCTTGCTGTTGTTCCCATTCCTGAGTTTGAGATCAAATACTCCACTCATAGCATTTCCATATTCTGCTGGGAATGCACCCGTAAAAAAGTCGGAATTCTGTAATAAATTATTATTGAGCATCCCAACGGGCCCGCCGGTGGTTCCTCCCTCAGCAAAATGGTTTGGATTCGGGATGTCAATGTCTTCAAGTTTCCATAGTAATCCACTGGGAGAGTTGCCCCGAATAATGATATCATTGCGCTGATCATTGGCAGCAGAAACACCTGCATAATTCATTGCCATCCTGGCAACATCACCGCGGCTTCCGGCAAATTTTTCAGTCTCTTCAACTGTAAACGATCTTGCACTTACTGTCGCCATCTTATTGTTCGATTCATCCTTTCTTACATTGGCTGTTATAACTACTTCCTTGCTTTGCATGACTCTCTCTGTCAGTCCAACTTCAAGTACTATCTCCTGGGCTGAATTAAGGATCAGGTTTGAGATCACAACAGTCTCATAACCTATAAAACTGACCTGGATACTTTGCCGGCCCAGTGGAACATTCTTCAACATAAATTTCCCATCTGAATCAGTGGCTGTTCCAATAGCTGGGCTTGAATTTAGAATTAGAACATTGGCTCCTGGTAAACTTACCTTAGAATCATTATCCAGAACTACACCTCTGATTGTTTGTGTGATAACCGGAGGGGTTTGCGCAAACATCCTTGCACCAATGATTAGAAATATAAATAGGAGAATTTTTGCTTTCATTTTTATGGTTTTTATTTGTTTATGCTGCAAATTTCTGCAGTCACCAACTTTTTCAGGCTAAGAATTCCGATGAAGTGGATAAAATCGCCACTGAATTGTCAAAAAAATGTTAAAGTTTCAATTTTTATATCCTTCAGGATGTGCTTAATTTTAAGCCAGACAAGTGAAATTAACAGTACTTCAATGAGTTATAACCTTTTATGATTACTTTTAACTTGAATTGAGATTTGTGTAATTCAAAACCTTTGATAATCAGTGTAAACTATATTTATAAATTTGCAGTTCAATAAATTACTTGCTTTTCCGTTCATACTTGTTAAAAAAAATTCTAATGAGGGCAATTCATCCATTATTGAAGAGGTACAGGCTAATATTGATGCTTTTGATCATATTCATGAGTTCAACAGTTTTCTCACAAATACTTGAACCTGTAAAATGGTCATTTAAAGCGAATCGCTTAAGTGATACTGAAGCTGAATTACAGTTTATTGCCACAATTGATAACCACTGGCATGTTTATTCACAAGATGCTCCGGTGGGTGGCCCAAGGCCTACAATTTTTACTTTCGATAAGGGAACCGGATTTCAATTATTAGGGAAAGTTATTGAACCTAAAGCAATTGAAGAATATGATCCTAACTTCGAAATGAAGGTGAAGTATTTTTCAAACAAAGTGATTTTCAAACAAAAGGTGAAAATTACTTCAGATAAACCGGTTAAAATATCCGGGTTTCTGGAATTCATGTGTTGTGATGATCATCAATGTATCCCTCCGACAGAGGTTCCTTTTTCTTTTAACCTTGAGGGTGCCAGGGTTCTTGATACTGCAGCTCCTCCAACTGATACACTCACTGCACAAACTGAGCCCAACGATACAGCCTCTGCTTCACAGACCGATTCAGTCGCAACAACAGCTGTTTCGAATGTAAATCCTGAGCAATCCTCAGGTTTTGATGGTAAGGATATGTCACTGTGGTGGTTCTTCCTTCAGGCATTCGGATGGGGACTGCTAGCCATACTTACTCCCTGTGTTTTCCCCATGATCCCAATGACGGTTTCCTATTTTATGAAAAGCGGATCCAAAGGGAAAGTCCAGGCAATCATTTATGGCGCTTCTATCATTGCAATCTACGTTATTTTTGGAGTACTCATTGCAGTATTGTTTGGAGCAGATTTTGGAAACTGGCTGAGTACACATTGGATTCCGAATGTGCTCTTTTTTATCATTTTCATCGTTTTTGCAGCCTCTTTCTTTGGGTATTTCGAAATTACTATCCCCAATTGGTTGGTAAATAAAAGCGTTCAAAACGAAGAAAAAGGCGGAATACTCGGGACTATCTTCATGGCTCTTACCCTCGTACTGGTCTCTTTCTCCTGCACCGGTCCGATCGTGGGAACAGTGGTTGTTCAGGCTGTGGGCGGACAGGTATTGAAACCTGTGATTGGAATGTTGGGCTTTTCACTCGCTTTCGCCATTCCTTTTACACTCTTTGCTTTTTTCCCTCAATGGCTTAATAAAATGCCAAAATCGGGTGGATGGCTTAACTCTGTGAAAGTAGTCCTTGGTTTTATTGAACTTGCTTTCGCTCTCAAATTCCTGAATGTTCCGGATCAGACTTACCATTGGGGCCTCCTCGACAGGGAAGTATACCTGGGTTTCTGGATCGTGATTTTCACTATGATGGGATTCTACCTTCTTGGTAAAATCAAATTCCCTCATGATAGTGAATATCCTATCGTTAAATCTTTCCCACGTCTCATTCTTATCATAGCCACCTTCACTTTTGTAATTTACCTGATCCCCGGGCTCTGGGGTGCCCCTCTGAAAGGAATCTCAGGTTGGTTGCCGCCAGCCGAAACTCAGGATTTCGACATTACTGCTATTGTTAGAGAACATGGAGGTGCTGGTAGTAATCAGCAGGGAAATATCTCAGAACCTCCTAAATATGCAAATACAGATTTGAAATTCCCCCATGGATTAAAAGGTTATTTTGATTATGACCAAGCATTAAAAGCCTCTGCTGACCTGAAGAAACCTGTCTTTATTGATTTTACAGGACATGGTTGTACAAACTGCCGTGAAATGGAAAACCGCGTTTGGAGTGATCCTCAGGTACTAAAAAGACTCAGGGAAAACTTTGTTCTGGTAGCACTCTATGTCGATGATAAAGTGATTGAAATGCCGAAAGAAGAATGGTACACAAACTCAAAAGGTCGTGAAGTAAAACTTCTGGGTAAGAAAAATACCGAGATTCAAATCGAAAAATTCAAAGCGAATGCCCAACCCTATTATGTCATTCTTGACGAAAAAGGCAACCAATTGTTACCTCCAAGGGCATATGACCTGGATATTGATGCTTTTGTAAAATTCCTGGACGAAGGAGTTGCTGCTTTTAACGCAAAAATCAAATAATCCTTTAAGATTTTTAACAATTATTGCCGGCTGATCAGTGAGTATATTCTCACTTTTCAGCCGGCATTCTCGTTTTTGCATGTAACATATTTGCAACTATTCTCGTCTTTCCTTGTCTTTAAACGAAAAATAATAATGCAATAAATCAGATAGTTATAAACCAGCTAAAGAAATTTATTTGAAATATATAAATTCTGGCACGCAGGTTGATAATTTTCTCCACAGAGCTCTATACCCTTTTACGAATTAGTTGCAAATCAATGTTAATACTTAAGGCCATGAAAAAGATATTTTTAATCCTGGTTTTTGCGATGGTCACCATCATTAGTGTCGATGCTCATTCAAACAGACGTCCTCATTCATCCATCACATTTCAATCCTTCTATGATGAACTGTCTCCTTATGGGGACTGGATCTATATGCCAGACTATGGTTATGTCTGGCGTCCTTTTTTTGACCGTCCTGATTCTTTCAGGCCTTATTCCTCCGGTGGCGATTGGGTCTATACCGAATATGGCTGGACCTGGGTTTCTGATTATAGCTGGGGTTGGGCTCCTTTCCATTATGGTCGCTGGCAATTCGACGACTATCTCGGTTGGATGTGGTTACCTGGCTATGATTGGGCACCTGCCTGGGTTACCTGGGGATCCTATGGAAACTACTGGGGCTGGGCTCCACTCGGACCTTCAATCAATGTAAGCATGAACTTCGACTGGAATGCTCCTGATATCTGGTGGACATTTATTCCTAACCGTCACTTCAGGTCACATCACTGGCGCTCCCATATCTATGATCGTCATGTACATGTTACCAATATTACCTACATCAATAACATTTACATCAATGATAATGACAGGGACCACCAATCCTGGTTCCGTGGACCAAGGGTCAATGATGTTGAGAGACATACCCGTACCAAAGTTCGTCAAATGGAAGTAGTTCGCAGTGACAGGTCCGACGATGTAAGGGTTAGCAACGACAGGGTTACCATTTATCAACCCAGGGTCGAAAGAGGGGGTGACAACTATCGTCCATCTCAATCAAGAAATGCTG
Organism: Bacteroidales bacterium; assembly: GCA_016707785.1. Lineage (NCBI taxonomy): Bacteria > Pseudomonadati > Bacteroidota > Bacteroidia > Bacteroidales > Bacteroidales bacterium. Next base: position 82,360 of record JADJGZ010000013.1, read on the forward strand.
AAAATGTTCGTGGTAATTCCAGGGTTGAACAGAAAAATCCAAGGTCAAACGACCCAGGATTGAACAGGAGAAGTGAAGATCGGAATACCGGTCGTCAGGAAGAGATCCGGAGGGAAAATACCGAAAGACGCGGCCAGCAAGGTGTTCAGCCTTCAGAAAGAAACAAGGAAAAACAAGGTGCAGTAAGAGGCACAGAAACTCCACGGAACGAAAGAAAGAAGGAAAATAATGTGAATCCTGGTAAGAGAACAGAAAACCAAAATTCATCTGCAAATAATAATGTCAGGCCTTCACATGGGAAACAGGAAAGTAGAAATTCACAAGGTGTCGGACAACAGAAAAATGAACAAAAGCAGAATGTTGGATCTGGAAGTCGCACAGGACAAAAAACAGAAGCAAATCCTTCAAAAAACAGGACCGAAAAGAAATCTGAATCTAAATCAAATGAGAACTCCTCCAGAAAAAGTAATGGAGACAGAACAAGAAGATAGTTGTTAAAGATGTATTGAAAGGCGGTATATGGGATTCCATTACCGCCTTTCTCTTTTTTAGAAAAAAAATGTAGATGATGAGGATAATCGTTTTTTGTTAATTTTGGGAAGCGTCAAATCTGGCAATTTAAAATTCTCATACCATGAACGGTGCCCATTTTCATCTGCTGGTAAATCATATTCCTATTGTTGGGACAATCTTTGGAATGTTGATCCTTCTCGCCGGGATTATCCTAAAAAACACAACTGTTAAACTTACCGGACTTGCAACTCTAATTGCTGCTACTATTAGTGTCAGTTTTGCCCTTTTGAGTGGCGATCCTGCCGGAGAAGCTGTTGAAGGGTTACCCGGCGTTACCGAAGCCATGGTTGAACATCATGAATCCATTGCTTATTCATCATTATGGGGAATGATTCCCATGGCACTGATCGCCGGATTGAGTTTTTACAGTATTATAAAGAAAGAAAAGGCGGGGAACACACTTTCAATTATAACCCTGTTTCTGGCCTTAATTGTTACCGGGTTAATGTCTTGGGTAGGACTCACAGGTGGAGAGATCAGGCATACAGAAATAAGGAATTCAGGGGTTGTCCAGCCTTCAGGAACTTTGGATGCTGATGAATCTGAAGAAAATGAATAAAATGATTGTTAATCTTTATAATAAAACCCCGATGCTCAGACAAATAACTTTTATTATCCTCGTGATATTTCAGTTTCCAATGTCAGCCAACTCACAGCAATTTGAAGTCATTAATGCCGGAATTGTTGGTGTTGGCAGGAGTTCAGTCTCATGGGCTGATTACGACAAGGATGGAGACCTCGATATTCTGGTAACCGGAAATACGGGAAGCGGACCTTATGTAGCAGCTATCTATCGTAACGACTTGGGGAGTTTTATCAATATTAATGCAGGACTAACAGGTATAGATAATTCCTCCGTTGCCTGGGGTGATTACGACAACGATGGTGATCCTGATATTCTGGCTACCGGCAGAAGTACAGGAAGTACAAATACCTGGTTGTATAGAAATGATAACGGGGTCTTTATTTCCATAAATTCAGTTTTCCCGGAAATAGGGTCGTATGGCTCTGTTTCCTGGGGTGATATTGATGGGGATGCTGACCTCGATGCTCTGATATCCAGGTAATTACGAATCAAAGTTGTATCGCAATGAAAACAATGCTTTCACAGAAATCCCCGTTCTATTGCCTGCAGTTTCCAACTGTTGGACTAACATTGGGGACTATGATAATGATGGCGATCAGGATGTTTTTATTATGGGTGATGTAGGAGGTTGGCCCGTTTCAGCAATCTGTAAGAATGAAGATGGTTTCTTTTTTGAAATGGATAGCACCGGTATCATGCCTCTTTCAGGTGGATCTGCTTCATGGTGTGACTATGATAAAGACCAGGACCTGGATATATTAGTCACTGGCTTCGATCTGTACCTGGAACCAAAAACCTATATCTTCAGAAATGATGGGGATATGGTTTTTACCAATATCTGGCCTGGTTTGGCAGGTGCTGCATTAGGTACTGCTGCCTGGGCTGATTATGATAATGATGGAGATGCAGATATTCTGCTTACAGGACAGAATGCCGCCTGTGGAAGCTTATCAAGCCTGGTATACAGAAATGACGGCAATGATAATTTCACTGATATCAATGCCCCACTTGATGGTGCCGAAAGAGGCTCAGCTGATTGGGGAGATTATGATAATGATGGTGATCTGGATATTATAATCAGTGGCTTTAATGGTTCAGGACTGGCATCAACAAAGCTCTACAGAAATACCAATGGCAGTAATAGTTTTACAATGAGCGGGGCGCCAGCTGCTCCTGCTGATTTACATAATGTAGCTACTGATCACTCTGTACAGCTTTCATGGAATAAATCTTTGGATAATAATACACCCGAAAATGGGATCACCTATAATTTAAGAGTAGGAACTTATTCGGGAGGACAAAACGTATTGTCTGCTTCAGTTGACGCTACAGGATTCTTACTATTGCCTCAGTCAGGTAATATGGGGAATGATACCACATGGTTATTGCACCTGCCTGATGGTAATTACTTCTGGAGTGTTCAGGCTTTGGATCACAGCTTTGGATATTCCAGCTTTGCCGAAGAACAACAGTTTACGCTTATGAACGTAGGTATTCCCGCGACTATAAAAAATGATGGATTTAACGTGTCTCCCAACCCTTTTAGCAGTATTTTGGAAATTTCGACATCCCGATTTAGCAAGATAAATATCTGCAATTCTGTAGGAACAAAAATATTTGAAGATGAATATACTGGTGTAAACAAAATTAATACTTCAATATGGACACCTGGAATCTACTATCTTACAGTTTCTGATGGGAAACAGAAATTCTCTGCAATTATCCTGAAAAAGTAATCCAAAAATTTATTTCTGAGAAAAATTCAATTCTCAGTAATGCCAAGGAAAAAAGATGCCAGGTTTAGTTTTATAAAACCCGGCATCTTTTTTTAATTCAATCACTGCTTCTCACTGAAGAGGAACAAACTTATTTTATCTCAGCTGAAAAGTCACCGGCAAAATACCTGTAAAACCATGAGATAGTTTCTATCCCTTTGTAAAAACACTCAAGATGATAGTTTTCATTGGGTGAATGAGCAGCATCTGTATCCAGGCCAAATCCCATGAGGATACTTTTAACTCCAAGCACTTGTTCGAAGGTGCTAATGATCGGAATACTACCACCACTTCTGACAGGAATGGGCTTTTTACCATAAACATTTTCATAGGCTTTTGCAGCAGACAGGTAAGCCCTTGAATCAACAGGAGATACATAAGGAAATCCGCCATGATGTGCTTTTACTTTCACCTTGACAGTAGGAGGGGCAATACTCTCAAAATGTTTTGCAAACAATGCTGAAATTTCGTCAGGGTTTTGGTTTGGGACTAGCCTCATACTGATCTTGGCAAAAGCCTGACCTGGTAAAACGGTTTTTGAACCTTCACCTGTATAACCACTCCAAATCCCATTCACATCAAGGGTGGGACGAATGCTGGTCCTTTCATTTACTGTAAACCCTTTCTCTCCCCATACTTCATTGATGTCCAGTTTTTTCTTGTATTCATCAAGGCTGAATGGCGCCCGGGCCATATCTTCCCTTTCCTGGGCACTCAATTCCAGAACATCATTATAAAATCCGGGTATCGTGATATGATTATTCTCATCATGCATTGAAGCTATCATTTTAGCCAGAATATTAGCCGGATTAGCAACAGCACCACCATATAAGCCTGAATGCAGGTCCTTATCAGGTCCGGTTACTTCCACTTCCATATATGCCAATCCTCTGAGTCCAACAGTAACACTGGGAATATCTATCCCAATCATGCTGGTATCACTTACCAGGATTAGGTCAGCAGCCAGCATTTCCTTGTTTTCCCTGCACCAACTGCCTAATGACGGGGATCCCATCTCCTCTTCCCCTTCTATCATGAATTTTACATTACACGGAAGAAGGCCTTCTTTTAAAAGGTATTCAAAAGCTTTCACTTGCATGAACAGTTGACCTTTGTCATCAACAGCCCCCCTGGCATAGATTTTTCCATCACGGATTTCAGGCTCAAAGGGAGGTGAATGCCATAATTCTATGGGATCTACAGGCATCACATCATAATGGCCATAAACCAGGATGGTTGGCTTTGAAGGATCAATGATCTTACTTCCGAAAACAACAGGATGTCCGCTGGTCGAAAATACATCTGCTTTGTCGGCTCCTGCTGATATAAGTTGTTCTGCAAGGTACTTCGCTGCCCTAGTCATGTCTTCTTTATGGTCACTTACAGAACTTACAGATGGGATCCTGATTAATCCAAATAACTCCTGGAGAAATCTCTCCTTATTTGTTTCGATATAATCTTTTATGTGAGTCATGAGATATATTATTTAGGTTTTGATGGAAGAGGTTTATTTATTAATTTTTTTAAGAATAAATCCGGAAAGTGCATCTGCAACTATTGCTGTATTGCTGATTATCTCACCATTGAGTAAGTTTCTATATTGTCCTTTGGCTAAATGAAAAGTGTAAGCATTACTTCCGGCATTCAGAAGTACAACAATCTCATCCTTGCTGTTATAGCGTTTATAAGCAATTGCTTTCCCCTGGGTTTCAAGGAATCTGATCTTTCCGTTGTTCAACTCCGGATTTGCTTTCCGTATGGCAATCAACGATTTATAATACTCAAAGAGGGGTTTATTGAATCCTACCTGGTCATTATACAACAATTTCCCGTCTGCATCTGTTCGGCTTTCATTTTCGAAGGCAAATGACGACCACCAGAGTGGCTTTCTGCAATCCGGGTCATCACTTCCCCACATACCCATCTCATCCCCATTCCAGATATGTGGTGCACTTAATGATGTAAACTGATGCATGAGGTAAAGTTTCACCCTTTGATAGGTTTCTTCATCCGGTTTTCCGGTTTTATAAGCAGGATCCTCCTGGTGCTTTGCTTTGTACTTGTATTTGCCCGGATTATTAAAGCATGTTAAGAGTCTGGGAGAATCATGTGTCGCTGAAACACCCATCATAGCCATCACGAACTCAGGATCCAGCCTGTTCCACTGGTATTTTAGGCTATCCTTAAATTGTTGGGCATTAATACTAAAATCAGAGTTTGAAAAAAAGTACTTGGCTGGGCGGTAGACCTGGTAAAACATGATGGCATCGAACACATCCCCACTCGTATAAGGAACAGGGTTCATCAATCGGTTTGGATAGGTTTCCCACCAGATTTCTCCTACCAGATAAGCTTCAGGATTAATGGATTTTACATATGAATGATAGTCTCTCCAGAAAATCATTCCAATATGATCAGCCACATCAAGTCGGTAACCATCGATGCCATCTTTCACATTGCCATTTGGGGCAAGCCATCGTTTGCTGACTTCGAAAATATGTTGTTTAGCCTCAGGATTGATGTCTCCCTCATAAGGACGACCGATAATACGTTCAGTAGTAACATTTACTTTTTTTATTTCAGGCAGGCTCTGAATATTCAACCAACCATGGTATTTAAATTCACTCCCTGGAGTTGAAGGGTCATCAAACGTCTCAACATTAAACCAGTCCTTGAATGCTGAATTCTGCTGATTTTTGATAAGGTCTTTCATAGCCCAGAACTCCACTCCGGTGTGGTTCCAGGAATAATCAACAATCACCCTGATATTTCTTTTATGAGCCTCTTTTACAAGTTTCAGGAATAACTGGTCAGCAGAAGTCCACTGCCATGTAGAAGGATCAGCTGGGTTTTCACTGGCTATTATTTCCATATCCCCTTTAGGATCAGGGCCAAAGCTTACATCAATATGATGGTAATTCCGGGCATCATATTTATGTAAAGATGGTGCATCATTAATGGGATTAAGGTAAATAGCATTTATCCCGAGTTCCTCCAGGTAGCCTAATTTATCAATAACACCTTGCAGGTCACCACCATATCGCCTGAGTTGCAGCGTTTGATCGAGTGTCCCACCGGTTTTCTTTGCCCAGTCCTCCTGATTGTACCAATTTTGATTCCAGGGTGTAATGTCCCAGTCAGCAGGGATCTTAAAAAAATCAGAATGAGTAATAATGGTCTCAGGGGTTGGGTCATTACTCTTATCACCATTGCAGAATCTTTCCACGAAAATTTGATACCAGATGGCTTCTTTAGCCCAGGTAGGGGGCATTATTTTTTTTGAAACAGGGGGTTGAGCTGTCATCTGAATTACAATGAGAAGGAAAATGCCTGTACTAACAGTTAATAATTTCATGATCAATAGAATATTATGCAAATATAATCGAAAGGGCCTTGCTCTAATGAGAAAGACCCCTTCTGAAATACATATTTTAATCAAACTTTATTCAGGAATATTGTATTTCTTACAAACTTCCAGATAACTCATCTGACGGAGTTCATTTGCAAAAGCCTCTTTTGCAGCAGTTGACTTGAGTGAATTATTGGAAGGAATAATGACAAACCTGAAGTAATAGTCAGTGGTTCCCGGCCTGTCTAAAGCATCTGAAGTAAATTCTATTTCTCCATAATCAGGGATCAGAAAATCCCAGTTAGCTCCAATGGCGTATGCAGGTAATGGCCTGACTGCTGAGGGATACAAATCACCAGGCAGACTGGTATATGCAAGTATTACACCTGCTTCCACAACACCCTCACTGATTGCATTATTAGCTACATTAAAATACCAGTCACCGGTTTCACCATTCCAGGCATTTGGGGTATACCATTGGGAATAGATCACATTTGCGTTGCCATCACGGCCATCCTGCCCTGCAGGACCTTCTTTCGCACATCCGATCCAAAATAGAGCAAGAAATAATAGGGCACTGGCTGCTAAACTTATTTTCGTTTTCATAACGTAAGAATTAATTAGGATAAAAAGTTAATCCTCAAAATTATTCAATTATTATGCCATAAATGTGAAATATATTCAGACACCCGAAAATACTCTTATGGATGAACATAAGAAATCAACGATGAATGGGAAATCAGGGAACAGGCAATCCAATTGGCCAAATTTATTGCGAAAAAATAGCGATGGTTCTGATTCACCATGTTGATTTATTCATGTTTACTTACCGTCTTTTAAAGAATCCATCCTGATCAGGTCAGAAATGGAAGTCTGTGCTAATTTTTCATAGGTATAATCCCTGATATCCTTAAAAACACGTTTAAGATTACAAGTAGTTTCATCCTTACAAAACTCACATGGTTGATAGGCTTTTTCCGAAACACAGGGGACTAATGCTATAGGACCTTCAAAATGCCTTACCACCTGCGATAAATCAATATCCTCAGGTTTTCGGATCATATAATAGCCTCCATTCTTTCCTAATTTACTGCCAAGCATGCCTAATTTCTTAAGATCAAGAAGAATTGCTTCAAGATATCTTTGTGGAATGTTCTCTGCTTTTGCTATCTCACTTATCATTATTGCACCCTTACCAACTTCCTTAGCCAGATAGGTTAAAGCCAGCATTGCATATCTTGTTTTTTGTGAAAGCATCTTTATCTGTTTAATATCATTACAAAATCTTTTGTCTAATCCTGCACCATTTAAATCTCGAATTTGTGATGCATTAATGAAACCTAAAAATCATGAATTAGTGTACCTGATCAGCCATGTTTACTGATTTCCATCAACTTAGGGAGATTCAATATTTCAAGCTTCTTGCCTTCAAAAGAAATAATGCCTTCTTTATTCATTTTTGATAGGGTCGTAATGACATTTTCATGCGAACAGGCTGCAAATTCAGATATTTCTTTCTTGGTGAAGGATAGGGTAAAACTTGTACTCTTATAAACCTGGCTGGATAAGTATAACAATATATCTGCTACCCTTCCATTTACTTGTTTATGTGCAAGGCTTATAAAATTAAATATTGCTGATTTGAACATTTCCGTTGATTCTTCGAACATCATAATAGAGTATTTACCATTATTCATCAGAAGTTTCTTCATTGCCTTACTATCAATGAGGCATGCTTCACAATCATCCAGGGCAACCAAGGAGAATAAATTGATCTCCTTAAAAAAAAGATTGGCCCCTCCTAACAGAATTGGACCGGCTACAATAGTGAGGATTACATTTTTACCGACCTCATTTTCAAAGTTGAACTTGACAATGCCCTTATGCAAATAGACCAGACTTGATGCTTTTGCCCCTTGTTTAAGAATAATTTCACCTTTCCTGAATAACAATTGCTGGGATGTTCGTCTGACCAGTTCAAAGTCCTCTGGTGTTATATATTTGCAACTTAAATTCCGAAATGTACATTGTGTACAATCATACCGGCTGTGATAGCTGTCAGTCATTTGAGAAGAAATTAAGATTCCAACCTATAAATTTTAATATTTAGGTATTGATTCTTTCATACAAATGTACGTAAACACGACGTATATTAAGTATATTTTTACCATGCGATAGTTTGATGGGAGGAATATTCCTTTATGGTATTTCTCTTAAGCCATTCTAAAGATTGATTATTTAAATAATTTTTTTCAGTTTGTTTGTAACCAATTGAAAGCTAGAGTTTTTATAGGTAAAACTGGGGGAAGTTGCAATTTTTTAAATGAGCATTTTCTTTGTCTGAGGCACATACGATTTAAAGACTGTTCTGAAATGACGAATTAGGGAAATCGGTTTGCTTTTGGTCACTATCGGACGCATAATTAATTCTCAATCCAACCAAGATGAAAAAGTTCTATTCAGGAATTGCAACATTATTTCTTTTTGTATCCATTTTGGTTATTGTGCCAGGATGTGAAAATAAAAAATCAAAAGGATACTATCTCGATCTCCGGTGCATTTGCGCTTTATCCCCTTACTGTAAAATGGGCAGAAGAATACCAGAAAATCCACCCGGAAGTTTCCATTGATGTTTCTGCGGGTGGGGCAGGAAAAGGAATGACAGATGTGCTTTCGGGAATGGTCGATCTGGCCATGTTTTCGCGTTCAGTTTCCCCGGAAGAGGTAGGAAAAGGGGCATGGAGTATATCTGTTTCCAGGGATGCTGTTGTGCCAATGGTAAATGTTTCAAATCCTCACCTTCAGGTTTTGAAAAAACGCGGGGTCAAACAATCAGAGTTCGAGCAGATATTCATTGATAGGAAGATTGTTTCCTGGAACCAACTGATGAAAAATTCTGGTTCAGATAAAATCAGTGTGTTTACTCGTTCAGATGCTTGTGGTGCCGCTGAAATGTGGGGAAAGTACCTGGGGAAAAACCAGGAAAGCATTGAAGGAATTGGTGTTTTTGGTGATCCGGGAATGGCAGATGCAGTAAAAAAGGATCGCTTAGGCCTTGGCTATAATAATGTAATATATGCCTATGATATTAAATCCAGGAAATTCTATCCCGGACTTGAGGTGTTGCCAATTGATATCAATAATAATGAAATGATTGACCCGGAGGAAGATTTCTATTCCAGCCTCGACTCTATCATGCTTGCAATAAGAGATGGAAGATATCCTGCCCCCCCGGCCAGGGACCTTTTCCTGATTTCAAAAGGAGAGCCCGTTAAACAATCGGTGAAAGATTTCCTTTTTTGGATACTTACAGAAGGCCAACAATTTGTACATGAAGCAGGCTATGTTCAGTTAAAAGATGAGCAGATAGAAACGGAGAAATCCCGCTTGAACAAATAAAATACTCGGGTCATGCGTAATCGTTTCGTTTTTTTAGTCCTCATGGTTTGTTGCTTACAGCTCCTACTTAATGCACAATCCCCATCTGCCCAAACCCTGGATTCGCTGTCAAAGGAGATAAGTAAGATTTCTAACGCTCTTCAGAATCTGGAGAAAATTAAGATCTCAGGATATATACAAGCTCAATATCAGTGGGCTGATACCCTGGGATCCAGATCATTCAACGGTGGAGATTTCCCTAAAACCTCTGCTCAACGATTCATGGTGCGTAGGGGGTATTTCAAGTTAGCTTATTCTGGTTTGAATGCTTCCTATGTTCTTCAGTTCAATGTGAATGAAAAGGGTTTTTCTGTACGAGATGCATATTTTAATCTGAAAGAGCCCTGGCTGAAATCATTTATGCTGACCGGAGGCATTTTCTACCGTCCTTTCGGCTGTGAATTGACTTATCCTACGAACCAAAGGGAAACTCCTGAATTGGCCAGGGTTACACAGACACTTTTTCCCGGTGAACGTGATCTGGGAGCTGCTGTTACTTTCCAGGCACCCCGGGAATCTGCCTTACACCCGTTGAAAATCGATGCCGGATTATTTGCAGGGAATGGAACATCAGCAGAAACGGATGATAAGCTTGATTTCATCGGTAGAATTGGATGGGAAGATGTGATTTCAAAAGGTAAACTGATTTATAGCGGTGGTTTTTCGTTTTACAACGGATCCATTTATCAGTCGAAAAAGCAGGTTTACCAAATGGAATCTGTGAATGAAATTCCTTTGTTTACCCAGGTATTGACTGATACCATACCTGGCAACTATCAAAAGAGACAATATCTTGGTTTCGACGCATCCATAGCATGGGAACATTTATTGGGAAAAACCAGGTTGAGATTCGACTACATGACAGGTATTCAGCCGGGAGCAGATACTTCAAGTATGAGTCCTACCGAGAAAATCGGTGCTCCCATTTATAACAGGGATTTTCAGGGTATAGTGATATATTTTATCCACAATTTCCCGGGATCCATACATTCCTTTGTTATTAAATATGATTCATATGATCCTAATAAAGGGGTCAGTGGCGATCAGATAGGTTTAGCTTCTATAGTGGGTAAAACTACGAATGCAACGGATTTATCCTATACAACCTGGGGGTTTGGTTATTTTGCAGATATAAATAAAAATCTTAGGCTCACAGCTTATTACGACCTGGTAAGAAATGAGAAAAGTAAGTACCTGTCCAAATATAGTGGAGATGTTAAGGACAACATCTTTACCTTAAGGGTTCAGTATAAATTCTGAGTAAGCCTTGATTCTTTGAGGGTAATGGGACTTTCTTAGGAGGGTCCCATGTATTTTTAATCTCTACCATATTCCCGTCAAATTGTGCATAGGTAAAGTGAATCACCCAATCGCCCAGAATAACACAACTCGCTTTTTCGGAAACAGGTATGATTTGCGGGATATGTACATGACCGAATACAAAGTAGTCAATGGATGGATCGCTTGCAGCTCTCTCCTTACTGAAAATAATTATAGGTTGCCTGGCCACATCACTGCTTTTCTTCATTTCCAAGCCTTCCTTCAGGATTTTGGTAAGCCGGCTTCTCCTTGAGAAATAGGACCCCAGTCTTGTACCTATATCTGGATGAATCCATCGATAAAGAAATTGGTTAACCCGATTCTCAAAAACCTTCTTAAGGAATTTATATCCATTATCTCCAGGGCCAATTCCATCACCATGGGACAGAAAAAATGTTTTCCCTTCCAACTGATGGATTTCACCTTCTCTGTGCAGGATTACTCCCAATTCTTTCTCAAGGTAATCAAAGGCCCATATATCATGATTTCCCCGAAAGAGATGAATCTCGATACCTGAATCTACAATTTCAGCAAGTTTTCCCAGCAGCCTGGCATATCCTTTTGGAATGACTGTTTTATACTCAAACCAAAAATCGAAAAGGTCCCCCATCAAATAGATAGCAGTTGCATCTTTTCTAATTCCTTCAAGCCATTGGACCAGTAGCTTTTCCCTTTTGAGACTGCCTTGATGGTCGGGGATGCCTAAGTGAAAGTCACTTGCAAAATAAATCATAGGTTTTATAGGTCGGGGGTTTCAAAGATAATCATTCCTTTTCAACCAGATGCTTGTTGAGGTAAAGTCGCAATTCACGGGGTGAAAGTCCAGAGTTCAGGAAGTTTGCATTTTTATCAATCAGGATTGTGGTAGGAAGTGCTTTAACCCCTAATGCTGATGCATATCCTGAGTTTAAACCTTTGGGATCATTTACCTGTATCCATTTCATCCTGTCCCTGCGGAGAGCTTCCAACCATGCCGACTTTTCCTGGTCAAGAGAAATAGCATATATCTCAAATCCTTTTGGGTGATATTCCTCATAAATTGAATTGAGTTCCAGGTTCATTTGCCTGCATGTTGTGCTCCATGAAACCCAGAGATAAACAAGCGTGATTTTAGCATCTGCCGGTGAAAGCAATTTTTCGGATCCTGAAGGGCCAGGTAAAGTGATTGTGGAAAATAGTTTTGTTGAGATTGCAGTGCCAGACTCATTTTCATTGGTTCCTTTTTGTTTCCGGATTTCTTCGAGTTTGGAATGATAAGCCAGGTAATGAGGATTGGCGGCATAATTCACCTTAAGACTGCTGTCGATATGTTCAAATACTGAAAATTCATGAAAGGGCGAGAGAGAAGGAAGCCGGCCTGAATTCCTGTTTAAGACCAGGATGGATGCCAGGGATGAGGCATTCTGTTTAACAAATTCCCTTGTTTGCGCGATATGATTTTCTGCTATTGAATAAAAAATAGAGTCCAGTTCCTTCTTGATAAAAAGAAAATCTGGGGAGGATTGATAATCTTTTAATATGACTCCTAAAGAATCCAATAGAAACTCATTTCGCGCTTCGAGCCACAAATATTCCTGGAAAACCCGGGAATTTACTGAACCTTCGATGTTATAGAGCATACGGTTCAAAGTGTCCGATTCCGAAAGTTCAATCTGTTCTCCTTGCCCGGTGATCAGGGTAATCAAGGGAGTATTCCCTTTCCTGATAATGAAAATACCCATACTATCAGGTTTGAAGTTGATACTGAAACCCCCATCTTTACCCGTTCTGAAACTCATAATATATCTCAGACTGTCGGGGAAGACTTCCATAAGTTGAAGCTCCGTTCTTCTCAAATCGCTGAAATTGCCAATGATGCTTACACTCTCCGGATCCTTCCTGTTGCAGGATAACAAAGCCAGAACCAGCAAAAAACAAATAACTCCAGGATTTCTTCCCCGCATTTGATCAATTTTAAATAAGAGAGGTCAAATTTCGCAATTATGCTTGAATTTGGAGGTACTTTTCCTTTACGATTCCAGTTTAAGAGAATTTAACAATGCTAAATCATAATCTGGATTACATTTGTTATTGAAAGCATTTCTTCATTATGAAAGTAAGTTTATCGGCACTTTTAATCATTCTATTAAGCTGTATCCTGGCCCGGGGGTTTTCACAACCCAACCTGGTATTGTCCAAACCAGGAAGTACAAAACATTACTTTTACCAGGTAGGGGATAGGTTCAGTTATCGTGACAGGGTTTCCGGGGAAAAGCACTCCGGTGTGATCATTATTTTAAATGATAGTACTGTTGAACTATCGAGGGCCCCAAGGATTAATATTGCAAATATTGACCGGATATACAGGACCCGGCATTTCCTGGCTCAGTCAGCCGGTGCAGGAGTGGTTGTATTAGGGATCTATTTTCCGATCAGTGTAATTAACAGGGCAATACAGCAGCAGCATCCAATCATTGATGACGACATGCTGATTGTGAATGGCACTATGCTGGCTGTAAGCGGTGTTTCCTGGGTTTTTCTCATTAAAAGGCTTAAAATCGGTGACCCCTGGAAACTGCAGGTGCTGGATTTCGGGAAACCGATTTATGATTAATTTTTATATGGATTATCCTCCCCAGTTTTCCCTGTCGAGGCTTCTGTAATGGATGGCTTCTGCCAGGTGATCGGTGCGGATACCGGGACTTGCGTCCAGGTCAGCAATGGTTCTTGCAACTTTCAAAATACGATCATAAGCTCTGGCAGAAAGATTTAGCTTTTCCATTGCATTTTTCAACAATATTTGACCATCCTCTCCTATTTGGCAATAAGTCCGAAACAGTTTGCTGTTAATCTGTGCATTACAGTATATCCCTTTAGAATCAGAGAACCTTTCTTCCTGAATCTGCCTGGCTTCCACCACTCTTTGCCGGATACTTTCACTTTTTTCTGATGATCGCAAGCTGCTTAGTTCCCTAAAAGGTACAGGAACCACTTCTACATGGATATCAATCCTGTCCAGGAGGGGGCCACTGATTTTATTGAGGTACTTTTGTACAATGCCAGGGCCGCAAACGCATTCTTTCTCAGGATGATTATAGTAACCGCAGGGACAAGGATTCATTGCAGCGATAAGCATAAAACTTGCAGGGTAGGTAACACTAAACCGGGCCCTTGAAATAGTAACAATCCGGTCTTCCAGGGGTTGTCGAAGTACCTCAAGCACTGTTCGTTTAAATTCCGGTAATTCATCAAGGAACAGAACTCCATTATTCGCCAGGGAAATTTCTCCTGGCTGAGGACTCCCTCCTCCGCCAACCAAAGCAACATCACTAATCGTATGGTGAGGGTTCCGGAAGGGGCGGACAGAGACCAGTGACACTTCATTATCCATTTTACCTGCTACTGAATGAATCTTTGTTGTTTCCAGGGCTTCATGCAGGTTAAGTGGCGGAAGAATAGACGGGATTCTTTTGGCCAGCATTGTTTTTCCTGAACCCGGGGGCCCTATCAGGATTACGTTATGCCCTCCGGCAGCTGCAATTTCCAGGGCCCGTTTAATGTTTTCCTGTCCTTTTACTTCCGAAAAATCGAATTCATAGTCATTTAAATGCGCATCAAATGCATCTTTTGTATCTATAATGACCGGTTCGAGTGTTAGATTGCCTTCCAGAAATCCAATTACATCCCTTAGGTTATCGACTCCATAAACTTTGATATCATTTACAAAGGCTGCTTCCCTGGCATTTTCTTTCGGGAGTATAAATCCTGTGAATCCCTTGTCCCTGGCCTCAATAGCAATTGGTAAGGCTCCACGGATAGGTTGGATGCTTCCATCTAGTGATAACTCGCCCATAATGATATACTTGTCTAAAAAATCTGTTTTGAGTTGCTCTGAGGCCGCCAACATTCCCAGAGCAATAGGCAGATCATAAGCCGATCCTTCTTTCCTGATGTCAGCCGGTGCCATATTTATAGTAATTTTTTTGTGTGGGATTTTATACCCGATGTTGATAATTGCAGCCTCAATTCTTTGATGGCTTTCCTTGACCGCATTATCGGGCAAGCCGACCATTGCAAACTGGATTCCCTGATCAACATTGACCTCGATGGTTATGGTTGTGGCACCAATTCCCTGGATGGCACAGCCGTATGATTTTACTAGCATAGAAAATAATTAATTATGTTTAATATGAAAATTGTAAGTTACTTTGTGGTGTTGAACAAATGAATAGATGAGGGGTTATTACTTTACAATTAAACGCCATGCTTAATAATACTGAAGGTCATAGTAAGGAGGTTAAATCTCCCTGTCGGAATGTCTGTACTCTTGATGAGAAGGGGAAGTGCATCGGCTGTTTTCGAAAATTGGATGAAATTGCCAATTGGAGTGTTTATACCGCTGACGAGAAGCGTAAAATTCTCAAACTTCTGGAGTTAAGAATGCAGTTACCTGAATATTTTGATTGATATTGAGTAATTAATTGATATTTAGTAGTTTATAAAAATATAGATTTCTTTTGATATATTTCTGGTTCAATTTTGGCATTCTTTGTCAGTTAGAAACATTAAGGTGTTCCTTTTTTGAAAGGTTTTATGATTAATCGAAGGGATTGATCGTAGGTGATATAGTTCCAGAACCAGTTGATAAAAATAAGCAATCTGTTTTTGACGCCAACGATAGCCATCAGGTGGACAAACATCCATGTGAGCCAGGCAAAGAAGCCCTGGAATTTCAGAAAGGGGAGGTCCACTACAGCCAGGTTTCGTCCGATAGTAGCCATTGAACCCTTATTCGTATAGTGGAATTCTTTAGGTTTAAGTTTCCGGTCGAAGGCTATTAAGTTTTTTGCAAGCAATTTAGCTTGTTGTATTGCCGGCTGAGCCATTTGGGGATGCCCGAATTGGAAATCAGGCTCCGACATGCTGGCGATATCACCAATGGCGAAAAGGTTATCAAATCCTTCTACCCGGTTAAACCGGTCTACTTTTATCCTGTTTCCTCCTTTATATACATTGTCAGGTAACCCTATGATCCTGTTTCCTGTGATTCCTGCAGCCCAAACAAGGGTACCCGTCAGGATGGTCGTACCATCGTGAATGGAGACTATTTTTCCGTCATAATCGCTAACCTGTGCATTTGTTCTGACTTTAACTCCCAATTTCCCAAGGTAGGCTGTTGCTTTTGCTGATGAAACATTACTCATCCCATTCAATAGTTTACTTCCGGCTTCAATCAGGTGAATGTTCATTTTACTGAAATCAATTTCCGGGTAATCTTTAGGAAGGATATATCTTCGCATTTCAGCCAGGGTTCCTGATACTTCAACTCCAGTTGGGCCTCCGCCGACAACAACAACAGTTAGTAATTCAGAAAGAATAGCAGGGTCATCGCAGGTGATTGCATCTTCAAAATTCTGAAGTATATGATTCCTGAGGCTCAAGGCTTCGCTGACTGATTTCATAGGAATGGCATGTTCACTGATATGCTTCATTCCAAAGAAATTGGTATTGGCACCGGTGGCAATTACAAGGAAATCATAGTGAATACTCCCTAAACCGGTTTGGATTTCCTGATTGTCAGTGTTGATGGAGAGTATATCAGTTACCCTGATAATAATATTTGATGACTTCTGAAAGATCTTTCTCAGGGGAAAGGAAATAGCGCTGGGCTCAAGTCCGGCGGTAGCAACCTGGTAAAATAGAGGCTGGAACTGGTGATAGTTATTTCTATCAATCAGAATTACCTGGAAATCAGAATTGTTAAGTCTGGTGGCAAGTTTCAATCCAGCAAAACCTCCCCCTGCAATAACGACACGTTTTTTATTTGTGTCCGGAATCTTGATTGACATTGATAGAATCAGTAATAAAGTAAATAATGCTACTGTAAAATTAACAAATATGGAACAGATTTGATTCCAAGACCGATGAATATTCCCAAAGAAAGAGAATGACTAAATTTATGATCTAATTTTCAATAAAATAATAAGGACTTCTGGTTTTGGCAGAAGTCCTTAATGAGTTGTACATGTTAGAATCTGAATCCCAGAGTCATTTGGAACTGATTGGATTTGACGGTATTTTCTGCAAAAGAAGTACCGTAGAGGTATAGGTTATCTTTTGAAACCTGGTGATTGAAAGCGAAATCGAGGAAATAATTCTTTTCCCTCAGGCCCAAACCGGCTGAATAACCCATTCTTGCTCCCCTGGTAGTTTCATCTTTGTAAGGCGAACCATAAAAACTTGAACCCACTCTAAAAGCCAGGACATGATATTTTATTTCAGCTCCGAATCTTAAATTATTAGCTGAGCCCAGGGTTGATTTTATAGATTCATTTTCGTCGAAATATTCCCAATCATTTGATCTGAGTTTAGCGGTAGAATAATCGACGAACTCATAGTCGGCAGTAAGGAATCCATATTTCCCGATTACGATTGCCAGGCTGCCAATGGCCCTCATTGGAGTATTGATTCTATAGTCATATACGCCTACTCTGGAATCTGAAGAGTAAGTGCTTCCATTTTCGAAGTATGAAACCATTTTTGTACTCCATTCATCTGTAAGATTATAGGAGGTAGGGGTGTGGAAAGCACCACCAATCCTGATAAACTCTACCGGTTTCAGAATAAAGCCGAATTTCAGATTAAACCCATTCCCTTTGGTTAGCAGGTTTTGTGATCTTTTGGCTGCATCAAAATTATAGTCCGGATCAGCATTAGAACTAAGATGTTTACTATCCTGTTCTGAGAAATTACTCTCTTCTTCATACCTGATACTGGGGAATGAAAGGCTTAAACCCAGGTAAAGTTTATTGCCAAAATTGGCACCACCACTTAGCATCATTTCCCTGGTATTGCCACTAGTCTGAATAGTTTTTCTCTGTAAAACATTACCATCCGGCATATCCACCCAATAGTGGGCAGGATTATTTACACTTCCGGAGTCAAAAACCATCAGGTTGGAGTTATAGGCCAATAGCGTAGAGAACTCGTCCAATTGATCAGCGTTTGTTGGATTCCCTCCATTATTTGCCAGGTCTTCGTAATAACCCAGTAATGAGCTATTTGTATTGAAACCTTCTACCAATATACTGTTACTGAAAGTATTCATCCGATTCATACCAAATCCGAATTGAAGTCCTTTAAGGAATCCATCTTCATTGTTTTCATTAAGTGAAGAGGCGAATACCATTCCCAGGTTTCCCAGTGTAAGGTTATTCCTGAAGTCGGATTTTTTTTCTCCAAAGTAATCAGCCTCAGAAGAAGCGCCATAAAACCCTGGTGTAATCATGAATTCGGATTTTCGGTATAGGGCGATACCGGCAGGGTTTTGGCTAAGGCTGGAGAAATCAGCTCCAAGCGCACCATAAGCACCGGAAAGACCCATAAACCGGGCTGTTCCACTATAGGAAATCAATGAATAGCGGAGTGCATCATTCGCATCCTGTGCAATACTGCTAACTGAGAGAAAGGTAACTGCTAATAAAAATATGATCTTTTTCATTTTTTATATGTGTTGAATTCTTAAAAGAAACCTGCAAACCAAAGGTCAACTGCTGTTAACTAATAAGGGATGCAGGTTTCGTACTATATGAGCTTTAAGAGACTACAGGATTCGGATTATCTCCTTCGACCTGAACCACCGCTACTATTTGAAGAACCACTACTCCTGGATGGGCTGGAACTTTCACTTGAGCGGCTGGGAGCTGAATAACTACTGTTCGATCGCGAAGGGCTTGAGCTTTCACTTGATCTGGAAGGAGTTGAATATGTGCTATTACTCCTGGCAGGGGTAGAACTCTCTGATGACCGATTCGGAGTTGAATAGGTAGATCTGGATGGAGTGGGTGTTGAGTTGTTACTCCTGTTTGGTGTATAAGTAGGTTGTGAACTTCTGTTATTATTGGAAGGTGTGGCGTTGGATTTATTTTCCTGGCGTACGGGTGCCTGGTAATTTCCATTTGAGGAGGGCCTGGTATTCTGCTTATCCCCTGAAGGAGTGGTGTTCCTGTATTTTGGTGCGGTATACTCCTGGCTAGACCTTGGTTTTGTATAGGATGGAGAGTTATAAGGCTGAACTTTACTTTGATTTCTCACCCCTGAATTAGCAGGTGCATTCCTGGTACCCTGATATGAATACCTTGGAGGGCGCTGTGTTTGGTTGTTAGCATTTGTCCCTTGCTTTGACGAGTTACTGTTTGTCCGAACCTGTCCGGGATTCTTTTGGTTACCGGCGGAAGAATTCGAATTGTAACGAGTGCCTTCCTGCCTGGTACCTGAATTGATGACATCAGAATTCCTGTTGTTACCTGGAGTGGATAAATTATTTGTTCTGCTGCCAGCTAACCTTGTGTTATTATTGGTAACATCAGAGTTCCTTGTTCCCCTGGTTGGATTGAGTCCATCAGTGGATTGATTTCTAATGCTATTCTTCAGGGTGCCTGCATTGGCAGTACGGTTGGTCCTGACACCGCTTGTTCCGCTGGTAAGGTCATTGCCTGAGTTTCTGACAGATGAAAGGTTTGAGTTTCTGACATTGATATTTCTTTCACCGGAGACATAGTTTTCATATTTTTCGGAGAAACTCTGATTCCTGGTATTTCCGGCTATTCCACCTGAAGAAGAAGCACCGCTTCCCCTGTGACCATAGTAGTGAGAGTTGTCATCATAGCTGTTGTAGTAATAATTACCATACCAACTTCCTCCATGAAGGCCATTCCAGTATCCGTCATAATAGCCGCTCCAATAACCATTGTAATATCCGGATCCATAACTATTCCATCCATAATAAGGATAAGGATCCCACCATCCAGAGTGTCCCCATGACTGATAAGGCCATCCCCAGGAAGAATAATAGGAAGGATACCACCAGTTATAACCCATATATATGCTTACTCCATAATTCCATGGATTATAATCATACCAATAGGAATTCGTATAATAATCTGAGTAATAATTATTGTAGCTATAGTCATTATGAAACCTCCTTAATCTTGCAGAATAGGCGTAATCATAATAATCATCACCATAAAAATTGGTGGTGATATATGAATCTCCTTCAGGTGAGGTATACTCTTCAGTTTCCTGGACTAAGCCTGAGTTTGCTAATTCTTCATCGGTATATTGAACTTCGAGGCTATCAACAGGCTCTTCTGCATTTGGCTTGGTTTGTGTATACTGAGAAGGTTCAACCTTTTGAGGCTGAACGATTTTTGTGCGATCATCAGCTTTTTTGTCTTTAGCTGAATAATACACATCATCATAGTTTTTTGATTGGTATTGAGCGCTACAAGCTGTAAAGATAAATAAGCTTGCTGCGATAAGACTAATGTAGGATTTCATAGCACCCTCCTTTGGATTAACAAGCTCAAAGATAAAGCTTGGTTGTTGAGTTTTTGCGAGCTTCCCGTTAATTTGTTACTTTTGCAGGGAATAAAAATGCAGGTTGAAATATACAATTATCATACCATTTAAAGCAATATGGCGAAAGATTTTATTAGTCGGGAAGAGAATTATTCTCAATGGTACAATGACCTGGTTCTGAAAGCGGACCTGGCAGAGAACTCAGCTGTTCGGGGCTGTATGGTTATCAAACCTTATGGTTATGCTATTTGGGAGAAAATCCAGGCACAATTAGATAAGATGTTCAAGGATACAGGGCATGTGAATGCCTATTTCCCTTTATTTATTCCAAAATCATTTTTTAGCAAAGAGGCTTCTCATGTGGAGGGATTTGCGAAGGAATGTGCGGTTGTGACTCATTACCGGTTAAAGAATTCTCCGGATGGTAAAGGGGTTATTGTAGATCCTGACGCCAAACTGGAAGAAGAACTGATTGTCCGGCCTACTTCAGAAACGATAATCTGGGATACATACAGGAACTGGATTCAGTCATACAGGGATTTGCCCATACTTGTAAATCAATGGGCCAATGTTGTGAGATGGGAAATGCGTACGAGGCTTTTTCTCAGGACTGCAGAATTTCTTTGGCAGGAAGGCCATACCGCGCATGCTACTGAGCAGGAAGCAATAAAGGAAGCAGAGCTTATGCTTGAAGTGTATGCCGAATTTGCCGAGAAATTTATGGCTATTCCTGTCCTTAAAGGTGTGAAGTCACCGAATGAGAGATTTGCAGGTGCGATAGAAACATATTGTATTGAAGCATTAATGCAGGATGGGAAAGCATTGCAGGCCGGAACATCACACTTTCTAGGTCAGAACTTTGCCAAGGCTTTTGATGTTCAGTTCCTTAGTAAGGAAAATAAACTTGAGTATGTTTGGGCCACATCATGGGGAGTATCAACCCGCCTGATGGGTGCCCTTGTCATGTCGCATTCTGATGATAATGGTTTGGTTTTACCTCCGCGCCTGGCTCCAATTCAGGTGGTTATTATACCAATTCATAAGACTGAAGAGCAGCTTGAATTAATTTCAGTAAAAGCAAAGGAAATAATGAATGCTCTTAAGTTAAAAGGGATTTCAGTCAAATATGATGACAGAGATACTTATAAACCTGGCTGGAAGTTTAATGAATATGAATTCAAGGGTGTACCTGTAAGGATTGTTATGGGTCCAAGAGATCTTGAAAATGGCACTGTTGAAGTAGCAAGACGTGATACTCTTGAGAAAAGTGTTTTTCAACTCACGGATATCGAGAATAAGATTGAGCATCTTCTGGATAATATACAGGAAAACCTATTTCAAAAAGCTCTTTCATTCAGGGAGAATAACACCTTTACTGCTGATACATGGGAGGAATTCAATCATATTCTTGATAACAGCGGAGGATTTGTTTCCGCACACTGGGATGGTACTCCTGAAACCGAACAGAAAATCAAGGAGGAATCGAAGGCAACTATCAGATTGATACCCCTCAACAATAAGAAAGAAGAAGGGTTGTGCATATATAGCGGGAAGCCTTCTACTCAAAGGGTTCTTTTTGCAAGGGCTTACTAGGATATATTGCTGAACTCAGTTGGGTCGATGATCCATTCATAAAATTGATTATTCTTTCAGTTGATATAATTCCATGATCCGATGGCTTTAAGAGTATTGGGAGTTATTCCTGCACGATATGCCTCCACCCGATTTCCGGGGAAACCTTTGACAATGATTGGTCAGAGGAGTATGATTCAATGTGTGTATGAGCAGGCAAAGAAATGTGATGCATTTTTGAAAGTACTTGTTGCTACTGATGATCAGAGGATATATGATCATGTATTAGGTTTCGGGGGTGAAGCAATGATGACTTCTACTGAGCACAAATCAGGTACCGAGCGAATCGGAGAAGTGGTAAGTACACTAAGAACCCTGAATCTGACTTATGATGTAGTTGTAAATATTCAGGGTGATGAGCCTTTGTTGGATCCTGCCCAAATTGAAAGCCTACTGCATTGTTTTTCAGTTCCGGGAATAGAAATTTCTACACTGATCAAGGAAATTAAAGATTATGAGGATATTATAAATCCTAATGTTGTAAAGGTGGTCACGACTCAGGATGGTCTTGCACTTTATTTCAGCCGCTCACCCATTCCTTATGTAAGAGATTATAAAGATAAAGATTGGTTATTGAGAGCAAGGTTTTTCAAACATTTAGGCTTATATGCTTATCGTTCAGATATTTTGGAGAAAATAGTGAAGTTAAATTTGTCTGTCCTTGAAAAGGCGGAGTCTTTGGAACAATTAAGATGGCTGGAGAATGGTTTTCGCATAAATGTGGTTCATACTGATATTGAAACTATTGCAATCGATACCCCCGAAGATTTATTAAAACTTACTAACAAAATTTGATTGAAACCCCTATCTATAGCTATATTCGCTGACTGATAGTACGAGTTCGATATATGAAAGTGCAATACATAAGTGAGTTACTTTACAGGCATGAATGCGTAATAGTTCCTGGATTTGGGGGATTTATTACCAGTTATGTTCCTGCTCGTGTTGATTCCTTAACTCACAGGTTTTATCCTCCTTCATGTGAAGTAGCTTTTAATGAGAGTCTTTCTACGAATGATGGGATTCTTGCCAATCATATTTCGAAAGTAGAGGGGATCACTTATAGGGAGGCCATTGATGAAATCAGGTTCTGGGTTGAGGATGTAGTTGTGTTGCTCAGGTCAGGGGAAAAATTTGAAATGGCCGCTTTAGGTGTTTTCGTGATGGGTCCGGTTGGAAACATTCAATTTGAACCTGAATCCGGACTCAATTATTTAGGAAATTCATTTGGGCTCCCAAGTTTTGTTGCACAATCCGTTACCCGGAAAAGAGATAAGGTTGAAGAATCCCCGCGTCGGGTTCAGCCTCGTCCGGGGAGAATTATAGCAGAAACACTCAAATGGGCTGCAGTTATTGTTCCTTTTGTTGCTTTTACTTTATGGGGAACCATGAATACTGATAAGCTTGGGAATTATGTGCAGAATTATTCAGGTTTCTATTCCTGGGTAAAATCTACACCCGGTAAAACATCGACCCACGACATAAAGCAAGTAGCAATAAATCAAACTGTTGTTGAAGAGCCTGTAGTTGTCTCTCCTGGTGGTTTATTGAATGCTGCAGGAATTGAGCTTTCACCTGCCTCTATTTCATATGATGCGATGCGGTTATTAACCGTAAGTGAAACAAAAGCTGCTGTTGCTGTATCTCCTGTAAACAATGCATATTATATCATTGGTGGTGCTTTTAAGGAACATAGCAATGCTCTTAAGATGGTTTCTGAACTCAACCAGAAAGGCCATCCTGCGATGATAGTGGATACAACAGCCAGGGGTATGTATGTTGTAGGCATACAAGGTTTTGTCAGCCGGCTGGAGGCTCTTCATGCTCTTCCGGGAATTCAGGAGGCTGGTTATACAGGAGCCTGGATCATGCGTAAAAAATAACCTTTCCTTATTTTTTTATTAGTTTTGCGGTCCATTCTGGCCAGGTATTTATACTGTCCTGTTTCGAAGATTAATTTAAAAGCACATCAAACAAACAATTCTTGGCTAAGCGTAAACTTGAACGATTTGCTGAAAATGCAACATTCCCGCATTTTTTTCAGCCCACCTGGGAGGAACTTCAGGCTGGTTTTCCATTAAGAGGTAATTGGAAGAAGGACTATTTTATGAATGATCACCCTCTTATTATTGAAGTTGGGTGTGGGAAAGGGGAGTACACTGTTGACCTCGCGGGCCGGTATCCTTCAAATAACTACATTGGATTGGATAAAAAGGGAGCAAGGATGTGGAGGGGAGCTAAGACTACCCATATCATGCAAAAGCGGAATGTAGCTTTCATAAGGGTACTTGCGGAAAATCTGCCTTCGATTTTTGCTGAATCAGAAATAGATGAGATATGGATTACATTCCCGGAACCTCAGCCTAATAGTCCCAGGGCAAAGAAACGATTTACTTCCCCCCAGTTTCTGGCCCGGTTCAGATCGGTACTCAAAGCCGGTGGAGTTATACATCTCAAGACAGACAACGATGTGATGTTTCAATACACACTTGATGTAATCAGGGAATTCGGTCATCAATTATTATATCAGAGTGATGACCTATATTTGAACCCGGATGATCAGGAGGTCAAGGATGTTATACCGGTGAAAACACATTATGAAAAGATCTGGCTGGAGCAAGGATTGAAAATCAAGTATCTCAGGTTTTCATTAGGTCCTTTGTAACGAGATCAGTTTATGAGCGATATCAGTTTTTTCGAAAGAGTTTATGAGGTTGCAAAAATGATCCCTTATGGAAGGGTCACCTCCTATGGTGCTATTGCCAGGTTTCTGGGTTCAGGAGGATCAGCCAGGATGGTCGGATGGGCCATGAATGCTTCTCATCACAGTTTACAGGAAATACCTGCTCATCGGGTAGTCAATCGCAACGGACTTCTATCAGGGAAGCATCATTTTGGTGGACCAGATGTAATGAGACAGTTGTTGGAAAGTGAAGGCGTTATGATCGTAGGTGACCAGATACAGCAATTTTCCGTACTTTTCTGGGATCCTTTGAAAGAAATCGAAAGAGTATAGACTTTATAGGGAACCTGTCAGGAAGGTATAAAGATTTAATTATTATTGATTACAGGTATTATATCAAATCCTTTGGATGCCAGGTCCTTATGATTATCAAGGATAAATTGCTTTATATGATTTATGGGAATCACGAAACTCACTCCATAATTAATGTCTTTCTTCTGATTAACATATAGGGGACCACTATATGGGATTGATGGGTTATAGTTAAACTCATGGATATCTTTCTCCGGTTTGAGGAAATATTCATTCCTGGCTGATACTGAGCGGCTGATACCTACCAGTTCGAAATTGGGTACCCCATCTTTTATTGCCAGGACGATTCCTCCACTTAAACCTTCATTAAAGGATGCATCAGTCAGGAAATTAGAAGTCTTATCAGGCGCTTTGCTCACAATTCCTTTCGTTATCATTAGTTGTCCAACAGGGTATCCTGCAAGATAAACAAAACTTCCCCACTCAAGATGATCAGAATCACCAAAAGGGTAATCGAAAGGAGGAGGTATAGGGGTTGCTGCGGGAACTGAAAAGGTCCGGCCGAGAATAGCAATATCTTTCTTTCTGTCACTGCATAAAATCGAGAATCTGTTGTTTTCCGGCACATCCTTGATTACGATCTGTTGTTTTACTTTGAGAGAGATGCTATGGATAAATTGATTCTGGAGGTCGCCATATTCAGAATAAGAGATTAAAGTATCAGGCAGATCCACAATATGTGCACAAGTGAGCAGCAACATTTGCTTATCAGTTGATTGTATGATGACTGCTGTCCCGCTGGTAGCCTCATTGGTATAAATACTTGCTTCAGCTTTGTCCTTGACCTGACCGATATTCAGGTCATTAAGGGTTATATTGGAATTAGTCCCAAAAACATAAGTTCTGTAATTCGTATAACAAGTAACTTTTTTTACTGATTTAAGGATCGTTTCCAGTTGCTGAGAGCAATTTGCATAGGGGAATTCAGCATCATACCTGTTATCATGAAGCGCAGGATACACTGTTTTGTAGGTATGTTTTGAACAGCCGGCCAGTATTATTACAAATATAAAAGCTTGCAATAGCAAGCGGTATATGTGGGTGATTGGTCTCACAAGCTTCATTTTTTTTTGACGTAAGCAGATCATACCAAGTTAGTTAAAAACAAGATAAAAAATACTTAAATTATAAATTGTATGTGGGAGAATGAATTATCTTTACATGTTCTAAATAAAAATAACAATCTATTGAATGGAAATCACTAAGGATCAGATATTAAATGCATTACGTTCTGTAATGGATCCCGATCTAAATAAGGATGTGGTCACATTAGGGATGATTGAGGACATATCAATTGAAGGTAGCAAGATTGCATTCAGACTAGTTTTAACAACTCCAGCCTGTCCGTTGAAGGATAAGATGAAATCTGATTGCATTAAAGCTATTCAGTCCAAGATAGATCCATATGCTGACGTGCAGGTTGAAGTAACTTCCAGGACTACTACCAGGAGAAAAGAAGGAGAAAGCCAGTTGAAAGGCGTCAAGAATATCATTGCCATTGTTTCAGGCAAAGGTGGTGTTGGGAAATCGACGATTTCAGCTAATCTGGCGGTTTCCCTGGCTCAGTTGGGTGCAAAAGTAGGGTTACTGGATGCTGATATTTATGGTCCTTCCATGCCACTCATGTTTGGTTTGCAGGATGCAAGACCAGAAGCAAGGGAAGAGGATGGGCATACGGTGCTGATTCCGGTTGAAAAGTATGGCGTTAAGTTATTATCTATTGGTTTTTTTGTAGATCCAACGAAAGCTTTGGTATGGCGAGGTCCGATGGCTTCCAATTATCTGACACAGATGCTAACAGGAAGTGATTGGGGTGAACTGGATTACCTGGTAATTGATATGCCACCTGGAACCGGTGATATACATCTAACCCTCGTGCAATCTGTTTCAGTAACAGGTGCAGCTATTGTAACAACGCCCCAGGAGGTAGCTCTGGCTGATGCCAGGAAGGCTTATGGAATGTTTGCTACAGAGAGTATAAATGTTCCTGTGTTAGGATTGATAGAAAATATGGCCTGGTTTACTCCTGCAGAATTACCTGAAAACCGATATTATATTTTTGGTAAGGAAGGTGGGAAGCGCTATGCAGAAGAGATTGGAATTCCACTTCTTGGTCAGATTCCATTGGTGCAAGGCATTTGTGATTCAGGTGATTCGGGAAAGCCTGTATCATTGCAGGATCATTCAGTTGTGGCAGCAGCATTCAAAGAGTTAGCTGAGTCATTAGTCAGGCAGATTGCTATCAGGAATTCAAACATGGAACCAACGAAAGTAGTTGAGATGAAATCTTAACCTTGCTATCCGGTTGCTATTTCAGTTTTCGATCAATCAAAAGGAGAACCAGCCTGAAAGACCCGGTATAATTGTATCAGTAAATACTCCTTCTTGTCATTGAAATTAAGAAGGATCTATTGATAAGATTCGTAACAAAGAAAAAGTAGAAATCCATATAAATAACTTAGAAATGACTCAAAACCAGGATCTAGAAATCAAGGTAAAAAATGTGATTGAACAAATCAGGCCTTATCTTCAGGCTGATGGTGGAGACATCAATTTTGTAGAACTCACAAGTGAAAATGTTGTAAATGTTGAACTACAGGGAGCATGCGGTTCCTGTCCATTCAGTCGGATGACCCTTAAGAACGGGGTTGAGGAAGCTATGCGGAAAGCACTTCCGGAGATCAGGTCGGTTGAAGCCATCAATCTTTAGACAACGAACTCAGATGTTAAAGCTGTTGATTTGAATGAATTAACAGCTTTTTTTTATGAAAGGTATTTGGCTACGATAGGCATTCTTCTGCCGGAGCCAAATGCTTTTGGTGAGACTCTCAAGATAGGAGGGGTCTGGTGACGTTTCCATTCATTCATATTGACCATCCTGAGAATTCTTCTAACAGTATTTTCTTCAAATCCCAACTTTATCAATTCAGCCGGACCTTTTCTCAATTCAATATACTGATACAGTATTTGGTCCAGGATTCCGTATTCAGGTAATGAATCACTGTCTTTCTGATCCGGCCTTAATTCTGCTGAGGGTGGTTTAGATATTGAATTCCAAGGGATTATCTCTGTATTTCGATTGATATAGTTTGCCAATTCATACACTTCTGTTTTGTAGACATCCCCCAGCACTGAGATTCCACCGCACATGTCGCCATACAGGGTGCCATAACCAACAGCTGCTTCACTTTTATTAGAAGTGTTCAAAAGGATGAATCCAAATTTATTCGCGAGAGCCATGAGGATTACAGCCCTAACCCTGGCCTGGATGTTTTCTTCAGCAATATTGAAAGGCAAATCCTTGAACTGAGGGGAAAGCGTATCAACAAAGCTTTGAAAGCTTTCTTCAATACTTATAACTTCATGTGGGGTTTTGAGGTTAAGAGCCAATGAACGGGCGTCGGCTATTGAGTGATCGGAAGAATACCTGGAAGGAAGCAGGACGGCTCTTACATTTTCAGGACCCAGAGCTTCAGCAGCCAGACATAGAGTTACAGCTGAGTCAATTCCTCCAGAGAGCCCCAGGATGGCTTTTGAGAACCCCATTTTTTTGAAATAATCATGAATTCCCATCACCAGGGCATCGTGGATAAGCTGAGACTTTTCGGTTTTTGATATTTGGTGGTCAAAGCTGTTATCCGGAAATTTTCTGGTGTTTGTATCAAAGTCAACGATCCTGAAGTCTTCTTTAAAAGCGGACAGTACATGAATAATTTGTCCGGTTTCATCGAGCACTTTTGAATTTCCATCGAATAATAATTCTGTTTGGGCCCCTACATGGTTTACATAGATAAGAGGGATTTTATAATTGGAGGCATTCGTATTCAGTACTTTATTCCGTTCTTCCTCCTGGCCCCAGGTAAAAGGTGAAGCAGCAATATTGATAATTATATCAGGGTGTTGCAAGGATAACGCCTCCATTGGAGCAATTACATAAAGAGGATCAGGTCCGATGTTCCACAAGTCTTCACAAATGGTAAGTGCCATTCGCAGACCCTTGAATTCAATCACTTCGAATGTTTTGTTAGATTCGAAATACCGATACTCATCGAAAATGTCATAGGTTGGCAGGAGGGTTTTATGCGCGGATGCAATGATTTTGCCATCTGATAGCAGGAAAGCTGAATTCAGGAGATTTTTTCCTTTGATATCGGGATTATGAGAAGGAGATCCAACAATAGCGGCAATACCTTTACATTCATCTGCTATGCTTTGCACTGAAAACTCACAACGTTCGATAAAGTCAGAAAACTCGAGGAAGTCCCTTGGGGGATATCCACAGATTGACAGTTCAGCAAACACAACCAGATCAACCTGTTGATTTCGGGCATGCCTGATTACTTCAATTATTTTCTCCCTGTTTTGCTCAAAGTCACCGATGGTGTAATTAAGCTGTGCCAATGCAATTCTCATGATATCTGAATGAGAATACAAAAATAGAAGAGATTATCTCATAAGTGGAATTAATCTCCAACTTTGAGTAATATTAGGTTTTGCAGAAGAAAGTGGTCTGAGATGTGGGCAGATTTAGAAGAGAACTGCTACACTCAATTCAACAAAATTTAAAGTAGCCTTTTCTTTTTCAGAATTGATGGGGTTTTTACCGGAGAGCATATCCGTAAAGCCGTTATTAAGAGCAAGCCCAACGCTGAAGGTAGTTCCGGCATCAAGTGTATATTCTCCTCCTAAACCAATAATTAGTGATTCACGCAGGAAAGAAATATTATCATAGTTCTCTTTTTCTTCAGTGATTGTTGAGTTATTATAGGTAAACTCATCTGTTTTCTTTGCACCGAACCTAAATGAGGTACCGAATCCTATCTGACCATAATATTTCATATTTCCGATCGAATTTGTCCTCATTTTCAGTGTAAGAGGAAGTTCAATACTTTTAACATAATAGGAACGGCTCATGGTTCCGTTATTTTCACCGAGTATTGAAGGAAATTTCAGATTGCCACCATTAAAAACAACATTAAAACCAGTGGCCAGGCAATGATTTTCAGAAAATCCGATTTCACTTACGAATCCCCATGAGAAAGCCATTTTTGCTCCATTTCCTTCGTATGAATCGGTATTTGGTTTCATCCACGACACCTGGGGAGCCGCTTTTAAACCGAATGAGTATTTTTTAAATTGAGCATTTGCGGAAATTGAAGCAAATAAAACCAATGATATCAGGAAGAATTTTGTTTTCATATAGTAAGGTATTAGGTTAAACAAATCAGGTGCAAAGATCGCACAAAGAACAGATTTTTGCCATATAGAACGTTTTTTCTTTCAAAATGATTGTTTCATGGAGGAAATAGTTTAATAGATGAGCAGAACAACTGGCATAATATTTACCTTTGAATCAACGTTAATTCATCATGTTTGAAAACTCATATAAAATGAAAAACGTACTCATCCTCTTAATTGTTTTCCTGTTTGTGAATGAATCCGAAGCTCAGATTCCCGGATTCAGCCTGGGGCCAAAAGTTGGGTACAATTCGAACAGGTTTACAACAGATTTTGACTCAATTACCTCTGATCCTAATGGAGCTTTTAATGTAGGGGCATTTGTCAGGATTGGAAAAAAAATATATTTTCAGCCAGAGGTAAACTATGTGATAAAAGGCGGAGAATTAAAGATTGGAGGGCTTGGCAGTCAGCAGATCAGGCTTGAATCTATTTCTATTCCGATGTTATTAGGAGTGCGGCCGATTAATGCAGGTGTTTTTAACCTCCGATTTATGGCTGGACCTACATTTTCTTTTGTTTCATCAAAATCACTTAAGCCTAAAGAAGTGCTGGCGAATTGGCCGATTCAAACTGTTGATGATTTAAAAGAATCATTTTGGTCGTTCCAGATGGGTGGAGGTATCGACTTATTTTTATTGACTATTGATTTGCGCTATGAATTGGGGGTAGATAATATTTATTCCGGAGAGGACGATTTCAAACTCAGGAATAATCTTTTCAATATCAGTATTGGGATTAAGTTGCTCTAAAACACGATTTGGAAGAAAAATCCAGCAATGAGATTAAATCTCTATTTTTGCATCCAGAAACAGGTGATTATCATTTCTTAAGCAGAAAGTTCTTGTTTATTGCAAGAGCTTTTTCTCAGGATTGAATAACACTAATGGCAATTCACGAATAACTTTCTACTGTTTTTCAGCAACTCGTATGATCAGATTTTTTTTCTTCACTGTCCTTATCGTCATAATTTTCAGTTCTTGTCAAACAAAACAAAGCAATCCGGGAATTCAATCACCGGGTGGAGAATCCAAGCCGGAGATTCTTATTTTCAGGTATGAAAAGGAGCTATTTGGGATCAATCCAACAAATATTGAAGCAGGATTAGAACGCATATATCCTACTTATAAGTTTTTTCTGGGCGAAAGTTGGAAGGATACTATAAATCTTCTGAGGATCTATAATTATATCTCAGATCCCAATATCAGAGAGTTGTACAATGTGGAAATGATAAAGTACCCTGATGTGACCTTCCTGAAGAAAGGCTTAGAGGGGATTTTTGATAAAGTAATTAAATATTATCCTTCAAAGACCTACCCTATTGTATATACTTATGTATCTGGTCTGGATATTGAAATACCTGTGATTTATGCTGATACAGTCATGGCCATCAGCATGGACCTATTTCTGGGGAAAGATGTTAATGTGTATACAAAGGCTGGGATACCGGAATATATGATTTCAAGGTTTACAGAGCAAAATATTTTGCCTGAATGCGCAAAAGCAATAGCTGACAGCATAATTATTAAAGATATTAATAAGCAATCGCTTCTGGATCAAATGATTGTAGCTGGGAAACGGTTATATTTTGCAGATATCATGCTTCCTGAAGTACCAGCATTTAGTAAAATCGGTTATTCACAGGAAAAATACACATGGTGTGAGCAGAACGAAGGGAATATTTGGTCATTTATGATCACTAACCAGCTATTATTCAGTAGTGATCCCAAGATTACAGGGAAATTAATGACTGATGCACCTTTTACATCCGGCTTTATTGATGCATCACCAGGCAGATTGGGTGAATGGGTCGGTTGGAAGATTGTGAAAGCCTATGTCAAAGCCAATCCATCCGTTTCTATGCAGGATTTGATGAAGAACACTGATTCCCAGTCAATTCTTCAAGGTTCTAAATATAAACCAGGCAGGTAGTTACTTGTTTTTTAGTCTGTTAAGTCCAGCTTTAGCTTTTTGAGAGATACTGAAGTTATATTCAGAAAAATCCATTTCGAGGCATTTGCGGTAGTAGAGTTCTGCTTCTTTGAATTTTCCTCTGTTTTCCATTATCATTCCCATATGTAAAGCAGAATTTGCTGCAAAATATGAGGCATTCTGAGATCCTGTTTTAATGGTTATCTCGTAATATTTAATTGCTTCAGGCCATTTTCCCCATTCGTCGTATACCCTTGCTGATCTATAATTGTATTCCAGTTGCATGGATGGGTTTGATGCGGAAGCACTTTGAGAAAACCTGTTTAGCATAGCGATGGATTTATCATAATAACCTCCATCAAACAGGAGGCGGGCTTTGAGCAAATTGATATCCTGGACAGAGCCTTTTTCTGCATTTTTGAGAGCCTGGATATCATTATCTACCTGCTCGGCACCCCTCAGTGTAATTCGTTGCATGTATACATTATATTTTTCAATGTTATCCTGTATCAGGTAATACCAGGCAAGGTACTGATATGCGGACCGGATGTAGTTTTTCCCTTTAAAGGAGGCTACATATTTCAATAGTGGGAGGTGTGCATCTGCATCAAGACGATTCAATTTGCAGGTACCCAAAATGTAATCGAGGTATAGAAATGGGAATTGGTCAGCTTTTCTTTCCAGTGTTGTAATCTGTTTGATAGCTTCATCATTTTGACCAGTTTTGAGGTAGAGATTTGCCAGGCAAAAAGCCATTAGTGGGCTTCTGTTCGTCCATTCAATATTGATGCTTTTCTCAAATTCCCTCAGCATTGAGTGGGTTGCTTTCCTGTCGCCGGACATATTTATGGTAGCAAAGGACAGGAGGAAAAGAGACTCAGGAATGAGAAAGTCGTAATCTTTGTTAGCAAGACTGGATTTGTATGCCTGGTTTAGTTCACTGATTCCTTGAGGGATTGACCCTTCGAAATCCAGGGCTCTGGCTGCCCATTTATATTTATCAGGTACTGTTCCGACGAGGCAGTGCAGGAGTCCAAGCCGGGCTTTGGCAGGAAGAAATCCAGGATGTTTTTTTTCATTTTCAAGGAGAAGCCGATATGCCCGATTGATTTCCATTCCACCTGAGATATATTCCTGGAATTTAATCCGGGCCAGGCCTGTTTGAAAATATACTTCCGCCTGACTATAAAGGAACCAGGGTGATTTTTTATCACCTTTTGCAAGCAGCTGAAGTCTTTTTTCGCGGTTATTCAGTAAAATCTCCAGATCCTTATCCTCCTCACTGAGCATTACTGTTAAAAAATCGATAGAATTTTCGAGAAGAGAAGGGATTGTATTTGAGGGATTGTTTTTCTTTTCCTGAAGGATTATTCTGTGAGCTTCGGTAAAACGGAGGCTGATAATTTCTTTATAGGCAGACTTACAAAGCGGCGTGAAATCAGTTGAAGCACTGGAAATGGCAGATATCCCGAGTAAGATTAAGAGGAAGATAATTTTCATCCTGAAATTTTATATGATTTAACCCAATCAGGCGAAAGCTAACATACAATGAGATTGTCTAAAAGTGTTATTCCCAGGAGAATCCAGAATCCATCCGCCTCAGGCGGACAGAATCCAGAATAATTCTCCAAATAATGTTCCATATTTTCTATTCTAAATCTTTGATGCTCCAAAAGAGAAGCGTTTGGCTTGAATTCAGATTCTTTTTGTACTACATTTTAATTGTTTTACAGTTTTTATGTGATAATAACTGCAAAAAAAGAGAGGGGCTGAAGAACAACACCTCTCATCTATCTTTAAGAAAAAGAATTATCAGATTTCAATTGATTCTGCCAGTTCCTTATCAACGAGGATACGTCCGCAATACTCACAGACGATGATCTTTTTATGAAGGCGGATATCAAGCTGACGTTGAGGTGGAATAGCGCTAAAGCATCCGCCACAAGCATCACGTTCAACATTTACAACAGCGAGACCATTCCTGGCATTCTTCCTTATTCTTTTATAGGCTGTAAGGAGTCGTTCCTCAATAAACTGTTGTTGTCCTTCTGAATTTCTGATCAGGGCTTTTTCTTCCAATTCAGTTTCGGTAACGATATCGGCTAGTTCATTACGTTTAACATCAAGGTCGTTTCTTCTTTCAGAAAGCACTGTCTGAGCTTCTTCGATTTCCTCTTTTCTCAGAGTGAGCTGAGCATTGAATTCGCGGATTCTTTTTTCTGCAAGTTGTATTTCGAGGCTCTGGAATTCAATTTCCTTTGTT
Organism: Bacteroidales bacterium; assembly: GCA_016707785.1. Classification (NCBI taxonomy): domain Bacteria; kingdom Pseudomonadati; phylum Bacteroidota; class Bacteroidia; order Bacteroidales; species Bacteroidales bacterium. Next base: position 116,860 of record JADJGZ010000013.1, read on the forward strand.
AGAGCATCATATTCACGGTTATTGCGAACATTATTTTGCTGTTCTTCATATCTTTTAATTAAGGTTTGGCAATCCTTAATCGAGATTTGTTTGTCGTACAGTTGTTTTTCGATGGATTGAACTTCCTGGATATGGTTATCTACCCTGGTTTCCAACCCGGCAATTTCATCTTCCAGGTCTTCTACTTCCAGTGGTAATTCTCCCCTAACAATACGGATTCTGTCGATCTGAGAATCAATTTGTTGCAAGGTATAAAGAGCTACCAATTTCTTTTCAATCGAGACTTCCGTTTTGTCAGATTCCTGAGTTGTTGTTTGAACAGTTACTGGGTCGATTGCTGCATTTTCAGTAATATCGGCTGAACTGTCAACTGGTTTAGCTTCGGATTTTGCCATGAGGATATGATGGGGATTTATATTGATTTACAGGTAATTAACAGGATTTGTTACTGTTTCCGAAATTCGGAGTGCAAAGGTAGGAAATTTTTTCTTTAACAGAGTAAATATCAGTTGTTTTGTATATTGTTCACTTTCATAATGTCCGATATCGGCTAATAACATCCTATTTTCAGGTAAAAAGAAGTCATGATATTTAATGTCGCCTGTCAGGAATGCATCGGCATGAGCGGCGATGGCATCTTTAATGAGAAAACTGCCGGATCCGCCGCAAACTGCTATTTTCTGAATAGGATGATCAGGAAAAGAAGTATGCCGGATACATCCGATATTGAGTATTGTTTTAATATTTTCAAGGAATTCCTTTGCCGGGAGTGGGGTTTCAAGTTGACCAATCATCCCTGCTCCGGAGGTAGGGTCTGTATTCTTTAGTGCATAGATATCATAAGCTACTTCTTCATATGGATGAGTTTTAAGCAAGGTAGATATCAGTTTTTTTTCCAGGTTGGAGGTAAAAACGACTTCAATTCTCTCCTCTTTTTCAAAGTGGATTTCGTGAGGTTTTCCTACAAAGGGTGATGCGCCTTCCAAAGCACGGAAAGTACCTTGTCCTGAAAGGTTGAAACTGCAGTAATCATAATTTCCAATATTTCCTGCGCCGGCATTGAAAAGGCTTTCCCTGACGGCGGAGGCATGAGAGTGAGGGCAGAAGGTGACCAGTTTGAACAGGCGATCTGCCATTGGCCGCAGGATTATTGGATTCCGGATGCCCAGTTTTTCACACAACAGGTAGTTTACACCCTTTGAATAGTTATCGAGATTGGTATGAAGGGCAATGATTGCAATATCCTTTTTAAGTGCCCTGGTGATGAGTCTTTCGGTAGCTGATTTCCCGGTAAATTTCTTCATTCCGGAAAAGACCATAGGGTGATGTGAAATGATAAGGTTGAACTTGCCGGCTATGGCTTCATCCATCACATCTTCAGTAATATCCAGTGCGATAAGAGCTTTAGTGATATCAGCAGACGAGTCACCTACGATCAATCCTGAGTTGTCATAATCTTCCTGCAAGGAGAAAGTGGCGGTTTGTTCGAGATATTCAAGGATTTCTGATAATAGCATTTTAGCAATGGATTAATAATCATTATACTTTACAAATATAATCAGGAAGATACATTATTGCTTTTTTTTCGTATTTTTATATCATGGAAATTCTGCGGTTTCTCTTATATCCATTTGCTTTGGTATATGGATTCTTTATTTTCATGCGGAACAAGTTGTTTGATTGGGGATTGCTAAGGTCAACTCCTTTTCCGCTGCCTATTATTTCTGTCGGTAACCTGGTGGCAGGAGGTTCAGGAAAATCACCACTTGTCGAGTACATTGTCCGTTCATTAAAAGAGGAGTATAAGGTCGCTGTTTTAAGCAGGGGATACAAACGCAAAACCAGGGGATTTCGGATTGTTTCATCGCAGGATGCAGTCGAGAATGTTGGTGATGAGCCTTTACAATTTGCCTCAAAGTTCCCGGAGATCACAGTTGCAGTTGATGAGAGTCGCAGGAACGGAATCCGTAAGCTGATGGCAGAGATTCCAGGATTAGAGGCAGTTATACTTGATGATGCCTTTCAGCACCGTTATGTTAAGCCAAGTATATCCATTCTTGTTACCGATTATCACAGAATATTTACTAAGGATTTTTTACTTCCTGTTGGAAGGTTAAGAGAGCACAGGAAGAATGGGAAAAGGGCGAATATCATTGTTGTGAGTAAAACCCCAAAGATTTTCTCTCCTTTGGTCCGCAGGCAATTGTTAGATGATTTGAAACCTGCTCCCCATCAAAATGTGTGTTTCTCTTATATTGCCTATGATGAGTGGGTGCCCTTATACCCGGAGGTGCCAGCCATTGAAGGAGAGGGGCGGAAGGTGAATACGATACTGATGTTAACAGGGATTGTCCTGACCTCGCCAATGGAAGAGTATTTGAGGCCATTTTGCAGTGACCTTTCAATGCTGTCATTCCCTGATCATCATCATTTTAGTGAAAAGGATATCCAGTCGATAAAGGAGACTTTTAATTCCCTGCCCACACGGCGAAAGTTAATTATTACAACAGAAAAGGATGCCATGAGGTTGAGGAATGAGGAAGCTAAGTCAATGTTGAAAGACATTCCTATTTATTATTTACCGATTCGTTCAAATTTTCATCCGAAGGATAAGGAGCAATTTGATTCTGCCTTACAATCACTGATGAATCAGAAAAAACTTCCTTAGATCAAAGAATACCTATAAAGTTTAAGAGTCTTAGGAATGAGTTCCTTTGGAAAATAAAATGAAATGATTTTTCATTGAACTTTTCATCTGAAGTAAAGGATATCAGCTATTGCAAAGATGGCAAAAATGAGACTGGCGATCCCATTTAGTGTAAAGAAAGCCAGGTTCACCTTACTTAGATCATTGGCTTTTACGAGTGTATGTTGATAGAAAAGAAGCAGAGAAAATACACCCAGGCCTATCCAGTAAATCAGATGGAAATGATTTTGGAAGCCGGCGATTAATAATATGGTTGAAGTAGCGATATGCAGAATTAATGATAAAGTCAGGGCTTTTTTTCTGCCTATTGCAACAGGAAGGGATCGGAGTTGGTTGATTTTGTCGAAATCATCATCCTGCAGTGCATAAATAATATCAAATCCGGTGACCCAGCATAATACCGCGATTGAAAGAAGTAAAGGAGTAATACTGAATTGTCCTGTTACAGCAAGATAAGCTCCGATCGGAGCCAATGCTAACCCTAGTCCGAGAACAAAGTGTGAAAGAGAAGTAAATCGTTTTGTAAGGCTATAACCTAACACTATCACAAGGGCAATTGGAGAAAGGGTAAAACATAGTTTGTTGATAAACCAGGTTGACGCGATAAAAAGGAGAGAATTAACAATAGAAAAGGCGAGTGCATAGGCCGGTTTTATAATTTCTGCCGGGATCTCCCGATTAGAGGTTCTGGGGTTAAGTTTATCAAATTCCTTATCGGCCCACCTGTTAAAACTCATTGCAGCGTTTCTGGCAAAAAACATACATGCGAGTACAAGAAACAAAAGTCGCCAACTCAGGGTACTTCCATCCTGGGTTGTTGCCAGGAAGAAGCCCAGCAATGCAAAGGGCATGGCGAATATAGTATGGGCGAATTTAACCATGGATAAGTAGCTGGAAACTTTCGCAGTGATATTCTTGAGCATCATTTATTCTTTTAATTACTTTTACAAAAGTATATAAGGTTCGAAACTAGGCTATAAAATTATTTGTTTTCATTTTAATTTACTTTTATTATGTCAAAGACATTGGCGCATTCTATCGGGAGTTATATTTCCTATCGGTTGCGAAGCACAAGCAAGCACGGAGTGCATTCACCTTTTGTTTTCGATTTGATTACCAAAGTGTTGGAAAATAAGGAGAAAGAGGAGGTTTTTGAAAAGATACATGGAATTTATAAAGAACAATGCCGGAGTTCAAGGGTGCTTGAAACGACAGATTTTGGAGTATCAAGCGACGGAAGGGCATATTCTACAAAGTTTCTAAAAGTTTCCGAAATTACTAAGAGTTCATCAGTCAACAGTAATACAGGAGAATTGTTATACCGGCTTGTTGAATATTTTAAGCCTTCCAGGATTTTGGAGTTAGGTACATCTTTAGGGATGAGTACTTTGTATATTGCAAGTGCTGCTCCAACAGCAAAGTATATTACCATGGAAGGATGCGCTGCAAAAGTAGAAGTCGCCAAATCTTATTTTTCGAGGATGGCGGTCTTAAACCTGGAGGTTTCTACAGGAAGGTTTGATACTCAATTACCTGCTGTGTTAGAAAAGTTAGGGCAACTTGACTTTGTTTTTATGGATGGGCATCATCGTTTTAAGCCAACCCTGGCCTATTTCAAGAAGGTTCTTCAATATTCAAATGAGAATACTGTAATAGTACTTGATGATATTCATTGGTCGAAAGGAATGGAATTAGCCTGGAGGGAGATTCAAAAGATGCCGGAGGTGACTGTCACCATCGATATATATCGCCTTGGATTGGTTTTTCTCAAAAAAAGCCTTAGCAAGCAGAACTTTATTATCAAATATTAGTTTGATATACCGGTGATATTGCTGTTTGTGTGAATTCTCAAATATAACAGCACAGTATAACTGAATCTTCGCCAAGTTTGCCTCGGGTCCATGGTTTTCCTTAAAGGCATTTTCACAAAGATTCCGTATATTATATCCTCATTTTTTTATTGATCTTAACATTTTTTGAGATTCAATTTTAAATTAGAACCCATACATTTGTTTAGGATCTAAAAAAGTAAAATATGAACAAGGAAGAGATCATCCGTCTTGTAGATATTACCCGGACATATAAGGTTGGGTTAGAATTGGTCAGGGCATTACGTGCAGTTTCATTGTCAATATACAGGAATGAATTTGTGGCTTTGATGGGGCCTAGCGGATCCGGTAAATCGACCCTGATGAATATTCTGGGGTGTCTTGATACGCCTTCCAGCGGGCAGTATTTGCTGAACGACAAAGATGTAAGCAAATTAAATGACAATGAACTGGCTGAAATCCGGAATAAGGAGATTGGTTTTGTATTCCAGACATTTAATTTATTGCCAAGGAGTACCGCTTTAGAGAATGTGATGTTACCTCAGATTTATGCTGGGATTTCGAAGGTCCAAAGGTTGGAACGAGCCAATGAGGTCATAGCCAGTGTTGGTTTAACTGACCGGGCAAAGCATAAACCCAATGAGTTATCAGGGGGACAACGGCAACGGGTTGCTATCGCCAGGGCACTAGTGAACAGGCCATCCATCATACTTGCAGATGAGCCAACCGGTAACCTTGATTCAGTTACATCAATAGAAATTATGGGTGTTTTGGAGGAAATTCACAAGCTGGGAAATACGATTATCCTTGTTACTCATGAAGAGGATATTGCCAAACATGCCCATAGGATTATTCGATTGATGGATGGTAAGGTTTCTGATGATTATCAGAATCCGGATATAATTACTGTTAGTGCGAGGACAGGAGTCACAGCCTGAAAAAAAATAAAAAATTGAATAGCTGTAAGAGCTTAAATATTAAGAGTGTAAGAACTATTTGAAATTAAAAGATCATTTAGTTACTTGGGAGGAATAAAACAAAATTGAATGTCAAACGATAGAAAAATATACACTAAGACCGGAGATAAGGGTGAAACATCATTATTAGGGGGGACCCGGGTTCCAAAGTATCATGAAAGAATTGAGGCTTATGGAACATTAGATGAGCTGAATGCTTTTGTAGGTTTTTTGAGGGATCAGGTTGAAGATACTTCAGTGAAGATACTTCTTCTTGAGATACAGGATCGGCTTTTTACAGCAGAGTCACTGATAGCGACGGAGGAAAATGTTCCTATCAATAAGATGTTGCCTCAGTTGTATGAGGAGGATATACTTAAACTGGAAGCAGCAATTGACGAAATGAATAGTGTTCTGCCTGGTTTGACTTCTTTTCTTTTACCAGGAGGGCACCCGCAAGTTTCATTATGTCATATCTGCAGGACTGTTTGTCGAAGGGCAGAAAGATTAGTAATCAAGCTTGCAAGTGAGACGCAGGTAGATTGGATGGTAATACGTTATTTGAACCGTTTATCTGATTATTTTTTTGTACTTTCAAGATGGGTTGGTCAATATAATAATGTGGCGGATTTGATTTGGAAGCCCCGGATTTAATTTGAATGTAACCTTTCAGTAAAAAGAGTATTAATATCATAGCAACTAATAGTTAATGACTTACACAAATCCTGAACATTTATTTTTTCTTTGAACAATAATTTTTGTGTGTTCGGGTTACATGGTCAAGGATGTGTCTAGAAATTAATATTTTGGGCATTTTTATCACAAAATGAGTTAGCTGCTTGATTTTGATGTATAATAAATTACTTTTGCAAAAAATTAACCCCTAATTTCCCGCACAATGTACTGGACATTAGAATTAGCATCACGACTTGAGGATGCTCCCTGGCCTGCAACAAAAGAAGAATTACTTGACTTTTGTGTGCGATCTGGTGCACCTATGGAAGTTGTAGAAAATCTTCAGGAACTTGAAGATGAAGGTGAGATATATGAAAGCATTGAAGATCTTTGGCCGGATTACCCGTCAAAAGAAGATTTCTTTTTTCATGAAGATGAATATTAGGTATCGATCAGGCGCCGAGGGCGCCTTTTTCTATTATGGACCATTTTATTCCTGAACAAAATTTAAATTCCTGCCATTTCATTCTCTGAGTGTGCCAATCTGTCCGTTTTTTTATGAAAATAAAAAAAATGGAGAATTTTACTTTAACATCATGAAAATCAGCAATTGGGTCCTATTTCATGCCTTAAATCAGTCATGAGATGAAGATTTTAGGTTACATTTGTTACCAAATGCATAGTATTTGATCACTAAGCAAAATTAAAACAAGAATATGCTTAATCTACTATTTAAAAAATTTGCTGGTGGCACGAAGTCAGACAGAGACATCAAGTCCATAATGCCAGTGATTGAGAAGTCGAAAAAGGATTATGAGAGAATATCCCAGCTAGATAATGATGGATTGCGGTTAATGACCCTTGAATTCAAGCGCAAACTTGCCGAATCCGTAATAAGTGAAGAGGAACAGATTGCTGCAATCAGGGCCAGGATTGACGCTGAGTATGAGATGGACATTGATGAGAAGGAGACTTTGTACAAACAGGTGGATGCGCTTGAAAAAGAGGCATATGATAAAACCCAGGCTACTCTTTTACAGATATTGCCAGAGGCATTTGCAGTCATAAAGGAGACTGGCCGAAGGTTTAAAGAAAATGAAACCGTAGTTGTTACTGCTTCTGAATTTGATCGTGACCTGGCTGCTAAGAAGGGCAACGTTAATATTGTTGAGGACAAAGCTTATTGGGATAATCGTTGGATGGCTGGAGGAAACATGATCACCTGGGATATGGTGCATTATGATGTTCAGCTCATAGGAGGGATGGTACTTCACCAGGGCAAGATTGCTGAGATGGCAACCGGTGAAGGGAAAACTCTTGTTGCAACACTTTCAGTTTATTTGAATGCTTTGCCCGGCAAGGGCGTTCATGTTGTTACTGTTAATGATTACCTCGCAAAACGTGACTCGGAATGGATGGGTGTTTTGTTTGAGTTTCATGGACTGACAGTAGATTGTATTGACAAGCATGAGCCCAATTCAGAAGAGAGGCGCAGAGCTTATCTTGCAGATATTACCTACGGGACCAATAATGAGTTTGGCTTTGACTACCTGAGAGATAATATGGCAAGGAATCCGGAGGAATTGGTACAACGCACACATAATTATGCTATTGTGGATGAGGTTGACTCCGTATTGATTGATGATGCCAGGACGCCTCTCATCATTTCCGGTCCAACACCAAGAGGAGAGAACCAGGAGTTTGAACAACTCAGGCCAGAGATAACGAAATTGTATAATGAGCAGCGAAATCTTGTAACAAAGTTATTGGCTGAAGCCAAGAATATTCTAATTCCGGGAGCTGATGGGCAAATACCATCCGACCGTGAAAAGAAAGGTGGGGAATTATTGTTCAGGGCTCACAGAGGTTTACCAAAGCATAAACCAATTATTAAGTTTCTGTCAGAGCCTGGAATGCGAACACTCATGCAGAAAACTGAAAATTTCTACATGCAGGAGCAATCAAAGAATATGCATATCATTGATGATGATCTGTATTTTGTAATTGATGAAAAGAATAATTCCATTGAACTGACCGATAAAGGTATCGACTTGATAACTAAATCGTACCAGGATTCTAAGTTTTACATCTTACCGGATGTGGGAGCAGAACTGGTGGAATTAGATAAGAAGAATTTACCGGAAAAGGAAAAGCTGGAATCTAAGGCAGAGATATTGCGTGATTATTCAGTCAAATCAGAACGTATTCATACTGTCAACCAGTTATTAAAGGCTTATGCTCTATTTGAGAAGGATGTGGAGTATGTGGTTATTGAAAATAAGGTAAAAATTGTAGATGAGCAGACCGGCCGTATTATGGAAGGCCGGCGCTATAGTGATGGACTTCACCAGGCTATTGAAGCAAAGGAAAATGTAAAGGTAGAAGCTGCTACTCAGACTTATGCTACAATTACATTACAGAATTATTTCCGTATGTATAAGAAGCTGGCTGGTATGACTGGTACAGCTGAAACGGAAGCCGGGGAATTATGGGATATATATAAATTAGATGTTGTTGTAATTCCTACAAACCGTCCGATTGTTCGTTCTGACCGGGATGACCTGGTTTATAAGACAAAAAGGGAGAAATTCAATGCTGTAATCACTGAGATCAAGGATCTGGTTTCCAAAGGACGTCCGGTTCTTGTAGGTACTACTTCTGTAGAAACATCGGAACTACTGAGCAGGATGCTCACCCGCGATCGTATTGCGCATAATGTTTTGAATGCCAAATTACACCAGAAAGAAGCGCAGATTGTTGCTGAAGCAGGTTTACCCGGTACTGTTACCATTGCCACCAACATGGCAGGCCGTGGTACAGATATAAAGTTAGGTCCCGGAGTGAAAGAAGCCGGTGGTTTAGCAATTCTGGGTACAGAGAGACATGATTCACGACGCGTGGACCGTCAGTTAAGGGGTCGTGCAGGACGTCAAGGTGACCCGGGTTCTTCACAGTTCTTCGTTTCCCTTGAAGATGACCTGATGCGTATGTTTGGTTCAGAGCGTATTGCCGGAATTATGGACAGGCTGGGTTTAAAGGAAGGGGAAGTGATTCAGCACAGTATGATCACTAAAAGTATAGAACGCGCTCAAAGGAAAGTAGAAGAAAACAACTTCGGGATTCGTAAGCGACTTTTGGAGTATGATGATGTAATGAATTCGCAGCGTGAGGTCATTTATGGAAAACGCAGGCATGCTCTATATGGTGAGCGCCTGGCACTGGATATTTCCAATATGATATATGATATGGGTGAGACTATTCTTACTGATAGTCTTGAACAAAATGATTATGAGAACTTTAAGCTGGAGTTGATTACTAATTTGTCAGCAGAGTGTCCGATCACTGAAAAAGAATTTGGAAACAATAATGCGGAAGTACTGGCAGATAAGCTTTTTGATGCCATTTACAAGGATTACAGGGATAAATCGGCAAGGATTGCTGAACGCACCTATCCGATTATCAAGGAAGTGTATGAGAATAATCCGAGGTACCAATATATTGCCATTCCGATTACTGATGGGATAAAAACCATGCAGGTTGCACCTAGTTTAAAGAAGGCGTACGAAGATAAGAGCAAGGAAGTGCTGCTTTCGATAGAGAAGGGGATTACGCTTGCTGTAATTGATGATGCATGGAAAGAGCATCTGCGCGAGATGGATGATCTGAGACAAAGCGTACAATCAGCGACCTATGAGCAGAAGGATCCTCTCCTTATCTACAAGTTTGAATCATTTTCCTTGTTCAAAACACTTGTCCAAAAAGTGAATAAGGAAATTGTATCCTTCCTGATGAGGGCTGACATTCCTATTCAGGAGTCGGAGCAAGTGCATGAAGCGCATAAACCACAAAGGAGTGAACAGAGGTTAAAAGAAGAAAGGACTGATATCCTGAGTCAGCGGACCAGCGAAAACAGTGTCACCGGTCCTGTCAGGGTTGAAAAAAAGGTGGGTCGGAATGATCCCTGTCCATGTGGAAGCGGGAAGAAGTATAAGTCATGTCATGGGATGGATGAGGTTTAGGAGAAGAAACTTAATTGTTTCTTTATAGGGATGTGATTATTAAGGACAAAGTGTTCCAGGTCCCGGTACTTGAAAAAGAGTGGAATTCAAGGGATTGTGCCTGGTTGTTTTCGATCTGAGAGTTATTCTGATACCATAAATCAACAACCTATGACTTCAATGTACCGGGTAATCGTGTTATTATTGTGCATTTTGATATGCAGAAGTACAAGCTTGTATTCTCAGATTGCGTATAGTCCTGTCATTGATTCTTTGATCGGTTTATGCACGGAAAGTACTGTTAGTTCTACCGTTAGACAATTATCAGGAGATAGTGCTGTGATGATTGAAGGATCTGAGCAATGGATTACCACGCGTAATTTCCAGTACAATTCAGTTCAGAACCTGGCAGCAGCCTTTATTAAGCAGCAATTCGAAGCCTATGGACTTGAAGCCAGGTACCAGGATTATTCAGCAACGGGCCGGAATATTATTGGATGGAAGACCGGGGTGAAGTATCCTGATAAGAAGTATATTATCTGTGCTCATTATGATAATATGCCAACCGCATTAATTGCACCCGGAGCTGATGACAATGCATCCGGTGTTGTAGCTGTAATGGAAGCTGCGAGAATACTGGCACCTTATACCTCCGAGTATACCCTGGAATTTGCTGCCTGGGATGAAGAGGAGATTGGGTTGGTTGGCAGTGCTGCTTATGCAGACAGTGCCGCAATGGCTGGAATGCAGATCATGGGAGTCCTCAATTTTGATATGATTTCCTGGGATTCTAACGGGGATTTCAGGATGACTATTGGGACAAATTCCGGATCACAATCATTAACAAATGATTATGAGTCAGTTATGGGAATTTACACCCCGGCAATTAATTGGAATTATACTGATATCACTGCAAGTGATCATGCTTCGTTCTGGAATCAGGGCTACCCGGCCATCCTTGGAATAGAAGAGTACCCGGATGATTTTAATGCATATTATCATACTCCACAGGACCTTTTCGACAATCTGAACATACCGTACTTTCAAAAGATGGTACAGGCAGCGATTGCCGGGTTAGCCAGTTTGGGATGGAACTGCAGGATGAACCTTCAACATCAGCAGGTCGCTTCAGGAGTAAATACGACAGATCAAATTGCTGTTTTAAAGGTACAAACACCCAGGCAAGTAGCGTCCGGGGGGAATCTACCCCGTTTATATTACCAGGTGAATGGAGGTATGTTCCAATATTTGAATCCTTATTCTGTTAACGGTACCAATTATTCTTTTTTGATACCCGGGCAGCCTTATGGAACTGTAGTATCCTACTATATGGCTGTGCAGGATGAAGATGGTATTATTCTGGAGACACTGCCATCAGGAGGAAGAGGTATAAATCCTCCAGGGACAATTGCACCTGCTAGTTTCTATTCTTATTTCGTGGCTCCTAACCAGGTTCAAACAATCTGTTCATCAAGTACTCCTAAAATCATTCCGGATCAGTCGATCATTTATGATAGCATTCCCCTCTATTTTGAAGGAGGTGTAAAAGATATAGACATCGAGATAGATGTTTCCCATACACGGGTAAAGACCCTGAATATTTCACTTATCGGCCCAGATGGTACGAAGATAGATTTGAGTAGTGGGAATGGAGGGAGTGGTTCAAATTTTACCAATACCCTGTTTGATGATGAGGCAACACAATCAATAACTGTTGGTACTCCTCCTTATACCGGTAGATTCAGACCGGAAGAGTCCCTTTCATCTTTTGATACTAAGAGTGTTTATGGAAACTGGGTGCTGGAGATTCAGGACAGTGTAGTAAGCCAGGTTGGAACTTTAAACAGCTGGTGTATTACAGTGGACTATTATGATTTGAATGCTGGTGTTAAAGAGATGGAAATACCTTCTAATCTTGTGCTTGGGCAGAATTTCCCCAATCCTGTAGTAACAGGATTTACAAAGATTCCTATCCGGACAAAGGGTACACAGGTGATTGAACTTGCATTATATGATATTTTAGGGCGGAAAGTCAAGGTGCTTTCATCAGGGGAGTATGAAGCAGGTACTCATATTGTAGAGTGTGACCTCAATGGGATTTCATCAGGAACCTATTTCTACAGGATTTCAGGAGGGGTTGAATCAAGTGCAAAGGCCTTAATGATTCAAAATTGAGGTTCTTAACCTGTTCGAAAAGAGTAAATTAAGTAGTTAAAAATATATTGGTCTTATCATGAAATACAATCGTGTTCTTTTAAAACTTAGTGGTGAATCATTAGCCGGTGCCAATGGGACTGGTTTCGATACCGCGATGCTGGCTCTTTATGCATCTGAAATATCTTCTATCCTTACAGAGGGGGTGCAGGTTGCAGTTGTATTGGGAGGGGGAAATATTTTCAGAGGTTTAAAAGGCAACAATGTTGGTGTTGACAGGGTTCAGGGCGATTATATGGGTATGTTGGCCACTGTGATCAACAGTTTAGCCTTACAATCTGCACTTTTATCCAGGAATATCAAGTCGCGGGTACTTTCCGGCCTGGCAGTCGACCCTATTGCTGAGAAGATTAGCGGTCCAAGGGCTATTGAAATCATGAATTCAGGAGAAGTAGTGATACTTGCCGGAGGAACAGGAAATCCTTTTTTTACAACAGATTCAGCTGCAGCCTTAAGAGCTGTGGAGATTCATGCAGATCTTCTGTTAAAGGGAACCCGGGTGGATGGAATTTATACTGCTGATCCTGAGAAGGATCCTTCAGCAACAAGGTTTGACTCCCTTAGTTTTGATGAAGCTTATTCCAGGGGGTTAAATATTATGGACATGACCGCTTTTACTTTGTGTAAGGAGAACAAGTTGCCCGTGGTGGTTTTTGATGTTCATAAGGAAGGTAACCTGAAAAAGATTATTGAAGGAAATCCTATAGGCACAATTGTACATCCTTAAAAGAATTCAGAAAAAATAAAAGAATCTCGTTGCCTAAATACATGAAATGATATTGTAGAAATTAAACTGGATACTTAAATTTGCATGTTTTAAAATCTATTCCTATGACTGAAGATGGTTTATTTATCCTGGAAGAAATGAAAGAAGGCATGCAACATGCTGTTGAACATTTAGAAAAGGAATTTCACAAATTCCGGACAGGTAAAGCTAGTCCTCAAATGCTTGAAGGTGTGAGGGTGGATTATTATGGTAATCTCACTTCAGTGGATAAGGTTGCCAATATTAATACACCAGATCCAAGACAGATTGTTGTTCAGCCTTGGGAAAAGAATATGCTGGCACCTATTGCAAAAGCCATTCTGGATGCCAATCTTGGTTTTAATCCGCAAAATAATGGTGAAATACTACGTATTGTAGTTCCGCCCCTTACAGAAGAGCGGCGCAGGGATATGGTAAAAAAAGCCAAAGCTGAGGCAGAAAATGCAAAAGTTTCTATCAGAAATATCAGGAGGAATGCAGTTGAGGATGCTAAGAAATTAGAAAAAGGCGGGATGCCGGAAGATGAGATCAAGGTGCTGGAGAAAGAGATACAGCATTTAACGGATACTTTTATTGTCCAGGTGGATAAAGTCCTTGAGCACAAGGAAAAAGATATAATGACAGTTTAGAAGTGATATTTAAAAATTGAAAAAGCGGCAATTTGCCGCTTTTTTTTATTCTTATCAGAGGTGTGGCAATTTCAATCCTATGCCTTTAATTGGCCTTTGGAATGCTAAGAGTAAATGTGCTTCCTTTTCCTTGTTCGCTTTGCACATCAATTTTACCTTTATTCTTTTCAATAAATTCCTTCACAAGCATTAGTCCAAGTCCCGTTCCTTTTTCATTGGCTGTGCCGGGAGTTCCGGATTTTGTATCCAACCTGAACAGGTTAGATTTTTGCTCGCTACTGATTCCTATCCCATTATCTTTAACTATTATTTTCGTGAAATTTCCATTTGGCTCAGTGTACAAATTGACCTGGCCATTCATCTTAGTGAATTTAACTGCATTTGAAAGCAGGTTTACAATACAGGTGCTCACCATTTCAAGATCAGCAAATACCATCGTACCCTTAGGTACTTCTGCATGTACGCTGATATTTTTCCTGAATGCTGCATTATTGACTAGTGAAACTGCATCTTTTACCGGATCAGCAAGATCGAAGAGGATGGGTTTCATTTCCATTTTACCAGTCTGGGATCGCACCCATTTCATAAGGTTTTCAAGCAGATGATCTGTACTCAGGCATCCTTCATTAATATACCTGATGTATTTAGCTTTCTCTTCTTCAGGTAAATCGAGGGAGTCATCCATCAGAAGATCAGAAAGGCCAGTGATTGCACTAATAGGGTTTTTAAGATCATGACTAATGATGGAGAGAAATTTATCTTTCGATTCATTAGATTGTTGCAGTTCCATAGCTTTCTCCAGGATCTGGTCACTAATATCATTGAGAGCCTGATTGGCTCTGCTGATCCGACGTTTGGATTTAAGTGAAAGGAAGATGATAAATCCAAGAAGCAGGCAAATGATGATAGAAGCAAAGATCATGAATTTCTGTTTCCTGATCGTTAACAGGTTCAGGTCAGAGTTCATCCTGAGGCGCTCATTTTCCTGTTCCTGGCGGGTTAGATCATATTTTGCCTGAATTTCATATGAAAGTTGTTCTTGTTGCTTCGCTTCAATGGAGTCGTGAATAGAAATGGATTTTTCCAGGAATTCAAGAGCCAGTTGCGTGTTTCCTTTTGATTTATAATATTGGTATTTCAGGTTGAAAAAATCCATTCGTACATCAGCGGCAGCAATGCTATCCTGGTATTGGTCCATTACTTTCATCAGCTTTTCGACGGATTTCATGTGCCCATTTTTAAGATGGTAAGAAGTCAGAATATTGAAAACGCGCACATAATTATTCCAGTCACTGATCAATTCATATAGTGATGCAGCTTCTTCCAGGTAATGGCTGCCTTTCTCTTTTTCATTCAACTCATCGAGATAGAGTCCACCAAGGTTCAGGTAGTTATTTGCCAGCCATTGCAGGTAGTTATTTTTCTTATTAAGTGATGCTGCCTGGGTATAGTAATAAATTGCAGAATCATATTCCTTTTGTTCCTGAAGGATGATGGCAATACCATTGAGGGCAGCTGCTTCAAACCTGACCGAGGAGGTTTCTATCGCATAACGCTGACTTTTCCTATAAAAATCAAGGGCTTTATGCGAATCGCCCATAGCCTGGTATACACCGGCAATATTAATATTGGTTCGTGCAAGTCCTTCCTTATTCCCTAATTCCTCTTCCTGCCTGATCACCTTGATATAGGTTTCAAGTTCAAGTCTTTTTTCATTGATCTGACCATAAAGCACTGCCATGTTATTCAAAATGCCGGTCATTTCTTTTTTGTCCCCGATTTGCTCGAATAAGTCATATGATTTATTGAAGAAATCGATGGCCATAGAGTAAGCATATTGCTCTTCCAGGACCAATGCCTTGATGTTGTAGAGCTTCGCCAATGTGAACGTATCACGTATGGCAGATGCATGTATGATTCCTTCGTTAGCATATTTCAAAGCCTCCTTTCCGTTATTGGTAAGAATATTTAAGGCTGCCAGGTTCCTGATGGCTGAAGATTTTCCTGTGGCATAAGATGTTTTTTCAGAAGCAGATAAAGCCTCCCTTGCATACTTGAAAGCTTCGACAGTATTTTCAAATTTGAGCTCCCATGCTAATGAATTGAGGACATTAACCCTGTTGGTTCCGGTTGCATTTTTAAGAAGATGTTGAAGACTGTCAGTAACAGATGAATTAGAATATCCTGAAAGGACAACGCAGAAAAAGAAAATATTTAGAATGCTGATTCTTTTCATTTTCAGGATTTTCAAGCAACCGGGTAAGTGCTCAAGGGATTCTGATATAGAAGTACATTTGTTTATACTAATTAATGTCGAAAGCCTTTAATAGTAATAGATACAAGGCCAGAAAAGAAATAAAAAATGTAATTTCAAACTTTTTACAGAGTACAAGCACAGCAGAATCAAGCTTTTGACAGGCCTTCACTACAGTTACAGCACATTTGAATGCTTTTCCGGCCAATAAAAATTTGCTTTCTAAATGATCGATATTTTTCAGAATTCCATATATCCCTGAATAAGGTTTGAGTTATATCTCCCATAGCTGAATCTGCATTTTTATCGAAACAACATGGCACAATAATTCCATTCCAGGTAATCACAGGGGAGTTCCACATGCGATGGCAATAATTGGGAAGACTTGATTTTATCGAAAAGGTGTTATTGTTTGAATACCTTGATAGTTCTGGTTTTGTTGTAAGGAATGGATTGTTTTCAACAATCGAAAGTTGAGCGCTTTTGAGGGTGAGTTTATCAACTTTTAATTCTTTTGCAAGCTTTTTCATCTCTTCAATCTGATGTTCATTAGTCCCCAGAACGAGGAACTGCAGCTCAATCAACGGGAATTTTGTATGTAATCTCTTTTTCCACCTGACCACATTCATGATTCCTGATTTAACAGTAGCAAGGTTCCCCCCGATTCTATATTTTTCATAGCTTTCCTGGTCTGTGCCATCTAATGAAACTATTAGTCTGTCAAGGCCTGATTCTGCTATTAACCTTGCATTTGTATCATCCAGGAAGTGGCCATTGGTTGAAGTGGACACAAAAAGGCGCTTTTTTTTAGCTACTGTGACCATTTCAATAAAGCTTTTATTGAGGAAGGGTTCGCCCTGGAAATAGAGGGTGATGTATATAAGATGCGACTGCATTTGTTCAATTATTTCTGAAAATAATTCCAGGCTCAGATTCCCTGAAGTCCTGGCAAGGTTTCGTTGCCCGGTTGGACATTCAGGACAGCGGAGGTTGCAATTTGTGGTGGGTTCTATGGAAACGGCCCAAGGTAATCCCATCATGAACGGTTTATGGGTGAGCCTGCTTATCCTGAACGATAATTCATTGATGATCAGGTTGTAAACCCTTCTAAAGGTAAGTAAAGGCAATAGTCGAAGAAGGGTAGGGAGTAACATATATTATTTTCAGGGAAAATTATGTTTTATGAAGAGGGTTTTGGAGGGCTTATATGTCTTCAGTAAGCTTTTTTACAAGCCGGAATTTGCTGAAAAACTCTTTGGCGATAACACGTAAAACGGTATATACCGGGATAGCAAGCAGCATACCGGTGATACCTGCCAGGCTACCTCCTATGATTATAACAAAGAAAATTTCAAGGGGATGTGCTTTAACGCTACTTGAATAAATCATAGGTTGAAGCAGAAGGTTATCAATATAATTCGCCACCAGGAAGACGCTTCCAATTTTGAGGAGAACAGGTGTGAGGCCGGCATAGTCGGCTGAAGCCAGGGTGCTGCTGGCACCAAGCACAAGACCCAATAAAGTTCCAATTACCGGACCCAGATAAGGAATAATATTCATGAGTCCACCAAAAAATCCTAACAGCAGGGCATTTTTGACGCCGAAGATCCACAACCCAATCGTGATTATCGACATAACTCCAAGTAATTCGGTGAGTAGTCCAACAAAGTATCGCATCAGTAACTGTTTTGAGTTATCAATTACATTCTGCACAGCTTCGTGGTTTTTTTCAGGGACAATTGCAAAAATCATATTCTCGAACATTCTTTCTTCTTTTAAAAAGAAAAAAGCGATGAACACAACTGAAAAGAGTCCAACAAAAAAAGAACCGGCGAATCCAAATATCTGGTTCAGAATTCCTGTGATATCAGTGACATTTATCACGGAGCGGGCTTTTGTTGCAAGGTAGTTTTCGAGAGTATCTCCAGAAGCTAAAACACCAAAAAGTCTTAATTCATCCTCTATCCAACTCAGGGGTTGTTGCAGGTGAGAAGCTACCTGGTTCATGTCAATCATTGCAAAAGTCTGAGCTTGTTTGACGATGAGTGGCACGAAGATGGCAAATAAAGAGAGAAACCCAATAATCAAAAGGCATAGTGTAAGAATGACACTCAGCGTATGCGGTATTTTGACTTTGAATATTCTCACTTTATCAAGAAACCTGACTATTGGATGCCCGATAAATGAAACTATTGCTGCAATCAAAATATAAACGATGAGGAATGAGAATTTCCATGCCAGGAATCCTATTAGAATGATCAGGAGCAATGTTCCCACTGGCTTCAGGTAACGATTCATTTTAAAGGGATAGAGTTGGTTAATGTTTTAAGAAATATGTGTCAGATCAAACAAATATAAGGTTTTCTTGTTTCCTCCTTAATTGTACTTTTGTCGTGAATATTGAATAATTGAAAAATAATCTGAAGTATATCATCCTTTTCATGTCGGTCCTCTTCACCTTATCTGCGGTAAAGGTATCAGGACCGATTTTAAATTACATATTACATTATTCTGATTATGTGAATGAATGCCAGAAAGTACATTTTCATTCCGATCACCACAATGGACAATGTATGCTTGAAAAGGAACTTGCACTTCAAGGCAATAGTACATCCGGGAAAGATATTTCGAGTTTAAAACTACATATTGTTTCTGATTGGTGTCTTCAGTTTAGAAATCCTTGTATGGATCCAGTTGAAGGCCAGCTCTTTCTATTTCAAAATCAGAAGGAGCCTATTCTTGAAAATCCTATTTCCATCCTGGTTCCGCCTCCGCAGGCCTGACTTATTTTGTTCAGCTTTTCCTGTTAGGAATATTCATTCCTGTTATTTTATTTGTCAGGATTGCTCTTCGTTCTGAATGGCATCAATCCTATGACAGTTTATACAACATTCAAAAATACGATCACAATGAAGAAATACATTTTCATCATGTTTATGATGGGGTTTGCGATTATTAGCCTGGGACAAAACAAGTTGGAGGGAACAGTAAAAGATGCTATAAGCGGAATGCCTCTGCCAAATGCATCTTTATATTTTGCTGATTTAATGAGAGGGACAGTGAGTGATTCCATTGGGAATTATAGTTTCTCAGCGATGCCAGGCGGCACTTTCCTCATGGAGGTCAAATACCTTGGATACCGCTCATGGGTTGGTAAAGTGGTAATTGATCAGAAAAGCAAGCAAGATATTGATATGCAGCCTGCCGCGGCTGAAATTAGGGAAGTTATTATTACAGGCACTTCCGGTTCTGTTGAAAGGAGACTTAATCCTGTTCCAACCATGGTCCTGAATACAGACGATCTCAGTTTGGGAAATTCCTCGAATCTTATTGATGCTATAACCCGGCGTCCGGGAATCAGCCAGGTTACAACAGGTTCGGGAATATCAAAACCAGTGATAAGAGGACTGGGATATAACAGGGTAATTGTGCTTCGGGATGGCATCCGTCAGGAAGATCAGCAATGGGGTGATGAGCACGGAATTGAGATTGATGAATATTCGGTTCAAAGGGTTGAAATAATAAAAGGTCCCGGAAGTATCATGTATGGTTCAGATGCAATGGCAGGGGTAGTTAACTTCTTAAATAACAAGCCTGTAAATGAAGGTACGATGGCTCTGAATATCGCTTCAGAATTTCAAACAAATAATAAATTAGCCGGCATTTCCATTTTTCAGGCCGGTAATATAAAGGGAGTAAACTGGAATTTCAGGCTCAGCGGTAAGAGAGCTGGCAATTATCAAAATAAAGAGGACGGAAAGGTTTTCAATTCCGGGTTCAATGAACTTAATTCAAATGGATCTCTTGGTTTGAACCGGAAATGGGGATACTCACAATTAAACTACAGTATTTATAATCAATCCGTAGGTTTAATAGAAGGAGAAAGAGATGATGCCGGCCATTTCATTAAGCCACAAATCATAAATGACACCCTTGTTGAAGAAGTGGTGGCTACTGAATCTGATCTTGACAGCTATCAGCTATTTATTCCTAAACAGAAACTTAAACATTTAGGCTTCATATCCAGCAGCAGTATATTACTGGGCAAATCACGTTTAGCATTTAAGGCAGGTTTTCAGCAAAACCAGCGCAGTGAACTGGCCGAACCATTATTGCCTGATCAAGCTTCCTTATACCTCAAACTAAATACTTTGACATATGATTTAAAGTATTTCTTTCCTGACATGGTTGGGAAACCTCTTTTGGTTTTGGGGGAATGATGCAATCAAATCATAATGGTGGCATGGAGTATCTTATTCCGGAGTATGAACTGAATGATATTGGATTTTTTGGATTTACAAGAAAACAATCCGGAAAGTTCCTGGTAAGTGGCGGTATCAGGATGGATTGGAGAAGTTTACATTCGATGGAACTAAATCTTGAGGATGAAGGTCTGAAATTTGCTGATTTCAAAAGGAATTTCTCAAGTTTTTCAGGGAGTGCCGGTGCTAGTTATAGCATTGATGATCAATGGGTTGTCAAAATTAATCTTTCAAGAGGTTTTCGGGCCCCCAATATTGCAGAATTAGGCTCGAATGGCAGACATGAAGGGACCTATCGTTATGAGCTGGGAAACAAGGACTTACTTCCTGAACACAGTTTACAGTTGGATGCTGGTTTTACCTATAACAGTATGCATGTTTCTTTAGAAACCGATTTATTCTTAAACCGGATTGACCAGTACATTTTCCTTAGAAAGCTAAATGCTTCAAATGGCGGTGATTCAATTATCGACCAACATGATCCGGCTCCTGCCTTTGCGTTTGTCCAGGGGGATGCAACTTTATTTGGTGGTGAAATTACCCTGGATATACATCCGCATCCGCTGGACTGGATACATTTTGAAAATTCAGTTGGGTTTGTCAGAGGGTTTCAGCCCGGGAATCCTGACAGTACCTATAATTTGCCAATGATTCCACCGTTGAGATTCAGGTCTCAGTTAAAGCTTGAATTGCCCAGATTACCTTTAAGGATTGATCATGCATACATCCTTATTGGTTCTGATTATTCGCTGAGCCAGGAAAAGATATATGAGGCTTATGGAACTGAAACCATCAC
Source organism: Bacteroidales bacterium (assembly GCA_016707785.1). Classification (NCBI taxonomy): domain Bacteria; kingdom Pseudomonadati; phylum Bacteroidota; class Bacteroidia; order Bacteroidales; species Bacteroidales bacterium. The sequence continues at coordinate 137,946 of JADJGZ010000013.1, forward strand.
GCCTGCCTGGTTTACCATGTATGCAGGAATGGGATTAAACCTTCTGACTAAATCAAAAACAACACTTCTTTCAATTCAGGTAACGGCAAACAATATTTTTAATGTGGCGTACCAGGATCATTTAAGCCGGTTGAAATATGCACCTGAAAATCCTTTGAATGGCAAGACAGGCATTTACAATATGGGCAGGAATATAGGGTTTAAGCTGGTTTTTCCAATGACCTGGAAGGTAAGATCATAAAAGGGCATGGATTGGTAGCCATTATTCCATAATTTTACAAAAAAGGGAAAGATGGATAACGATCAATTCAGAAAATGGGCCCATCAGTTTGCAGATTGGATGGCTGATTATTATGCCGGAGTTGAGAAATACCCGGTGAAGTCGATGGTAAAGCCTGGGGAAGTGATGGAAAAACTTCCCGGTTTTCCTCCTGAAAAAGGGGAAGATATGGCAAGCATATTTACAGATTTTCAGCAAATTATAGTTCCAGGGATGACCCATTGGCAAAGTCCCAATTTCTTTGCTTATTTTCCCGCTAATACGAGCTATCCTTCGGTGCTTGCTGAGATGCTGACCGCTGCACTGGGAGCCCAATGTATGATTTGGGAAACTTCCCCGGCAGCCGCTGAGCTGGAAGAACGGGTTATGGAATGGTTGAAAGGCATGTTGGGTTTACCGGCAGATTGGTCAGGGGTAATACAGGATACAGCCTCAACTGCAACCCTGGCAGCTATATTGAGCGCAAGGGAAAAGTTGGCTCAATACAGGATCAATGAAGCAGGGTTTGATGGTCATATAGGGTTAAGGGTGTATTGCTCCACCGAAACCCATTCTTCCATCGAAAAGGCAGTGAAGATTTCAGGAATTGGACGACAACACCTGGTTAAGGTGCCGGTAGATGATCGATTCATGATGAATGCCGGGAGTCTCCGTGAGTTGATTCAATCTGATCTGGATGCCGGCCTCAAGCCATGCTGTGTAATCGCAACCTTAGGGACAACCGGTTCCACTGCAGTTGATCCGTTAGAATCAATTGCGGAAATATGCAAGGAATTTAATCTCTGGCTTCATGTGGATGCAGCCTATGGGGGTTCGGCTTTACTACTGCCTGAATTCCGCTGGATGATTGAAGGCATAGACGGTGTAGACAGCTTTGTTTTCAATCCTCATAAATGGATGTTCACCAATTTTGACTGTTCTGCTTATTTTGTCAGGGATAAGGAAGCCCTGCTACGAACCTTTGAAATCCTTCCTGAGTATTTGAAGACAAGCTCCCGTGGCCAGGTGAATGATTACCGTGATTGGGGTGTGCCATTAGGCAGAAGGTTTCGTGCTTTAAAGTTATGGTTCGTAATCAGGAGTTTTGGACTAGATGGATTGCAACAAAAAATCCGGAATCATATTAGTTTGGCTAAATGGTTAGAGGATCAAATCAATAATCACCGCGATTTTGAAGTTCTTACACCAAGAGTATTCTCGGTAGTATGTTTCAGGTATCATCCGGTTGGATGTGAGGACGAAGAGCAGCTGAATCTGCTTAATGAATCTCTCCTTAAAGTCATCAATGCAGGAGGCAATGCTTATCTGAGTCATACTAAACTAAATGGGAAATATACGATCAGGATATCTGTGTCCCAAACCCAGGTTACTGAAGCACATGTTCAGAAATTATGGGGATTGATTGTTGAATTGGCTTCTAATCAGAAGTCTTTACTTAAATTGCCGGCTTAAATCTATTAAAGCAAAGTCTCATTTAAATTCCAGGCTGATGCGAGTTTTTACCCTGATAACTAATTTACTTTCTTTTCCAAGGCAAACTTTGCTGATACTGTTTCTGATTACATCAATCCAGGCATTTTCATGGATTAAGCTTCCGGATGTTTTGGGGAGCCATATGGTTTTACAACGAAATTCGGAAATCAAGATATGGGGCTCGGCATCTAAAGGTGAGAGAATCAGTGTAAAAGCCGGATGGATGCCATCGGAGGTAAGCACTTTTACCGGGGCCGACGGAAACTGGCAAGTCAAAATCCTTACGGGGAATGCAGGTGGGCCTTATCTTCTAACGATCTCAGGGAGGGATACAAGCATTAATCTCGAAGATATATTATTGGGAGAGGTCTGGATTTGCTCCGGGCAATCCAATATGGAATTTACTATAAAGATGTTCGGAGGATGGAACAAGACCTATCCTTCAGAAAGAGATGAGCTTCTTAAACTTAGTCCGGCACCAATAAGATTATTTACCCTTGAAAAGGATACCTCCTATTTTGAAAAGGATAAATGCAACGGTAACTGGCAGTTGGCGGATACTGCTACTGTCGCATCCTTCAGTGCGACAGCCTGGTTTTTTGGCTTGGAATTGTACAAGAAGCTTGGCATTCCTGTTGGTTTGATCGTAACAGCCTGGGGTGGGACTGCAGCCGAAGCCTGGACACCCTCCCGTATCATAGAAAATGATCCCGGGTTGATATATTATCGTTCTGATCCCAATAGGAATGAATGGTTTCCAACCTATCCCTCGATTCTTATTTAACGCAATGATTCATCCGTTGCTCAAAACAACAATCAAGGTGCAATCTGGTATCAGGGCGAAAGCAATGTAAATGATGCTGATACCTATGATGAACTATTTCCGGCAATGATACAGGGATGGCGGGAAGAATGGGGGTTGGGTAATTTCCCGTTCTATTATGTTCAGATTGCTCCTTTCCCCTACGAAAAAGCGGTTGTAGGAGCTATGCTCCGCGAATCACAGTTGAAGTGCATGTCAGCTCCAAATGTAGGAATGGTGGTTACTATGGATATAACCGGTGATGTGACTGATATTCATCCCAAAGATAAGGTAACTGTTGGGAAACGGCTTGCAGACTGGGCATTACATGGGACCTATGGCGTTCAGGAAAACCTTACCTACGGACCAGTTTTAAAGTCTTTTGAAAAAGAAGGCAAGGGGATCAGGCTATTTTTTGATCATGCTAACCAGGGACTGGAAATCAAAGACAACAAAAAAGAGAGTGGTTTTGTAATTGCAGGCGCAGATCGCCACTTTGTTCCGGCAAAGGTCAGTATCCGTGATCATTCAGTATTTGTTAGTTCCGATTATGTAACAGATCCGGTTGCGGTAAGATATGCCTATACAAATATTTCTGAAGCTACGCTTTTCAATTATGAGGGATTACCGGCTTCTACTTTTCGCACTGATGAATGGCCATTTATAACCGATATGGTTTTTATGCATCCGGCTTATGATGAGGTTAATAAGCAGATAAAATATGACCTGGTATCCACGAGGCCTGGTGCTGAGATATATTATTCGCTCGATGGCACTGAGCCTACTTGTGTTTCAAGGAAATACCAGGGAGATGGGATCCTCATCCTCAGGCCTGCCAGGATCAATGCCAGGGTTTGTGTGAATGGTTATGCCTCTGAAACGATTGGATCATGGGTGGTTAGTCCACATAAGGGTATGGCATCCGACATTACCTATTTGAGTCCATATTCACAAAAATTCTCAGCTGGTGGTGCCTATGGACTTGTTGATGGCATACAAGGAAGCCTGGCTTTTAATGATGGTGCATGGCAGGGATTTGAAGGCGACGATTTTTCCATAACCCTTGATCTGGGAGAATCTACCCTGATTCGTAAAGTTTCTATAAATTTCCTTTCTGATACCAACTCATGGGTATTCTTTCCCAAGCATGTCGAAATAAAGACTTCTCAAAATGGGATCACTTATGATACCGGGTCAAGGTTTGATAATTTTTACGATTTGTCAGGTACTTTTGAAAGGGCAGCAGGAAAAGAAATAGAAACTGTACGGGCTGGTTTTATGAAGAAAGCAAGGTTTATTAAAATTATTGCCAGGAATATCGGTCAATGTCCGCCAGGACATCCGGGAGCAGGGGGGAAAGCCTGGATTTTTGCTGATGAAGTTGTTGTTGAATGAGTTCTCGAGAAACTGAAATTTTTCTAATCCAAGTGTATGCATCAATCGCTAACTGATTCCTCCTTATATTTGTATGAGTTCCTTTTATCCAGAACATTCATAATAATTTTAACCTTTTCAAAATGGAAAATCTTTACACTTTGCTTATTTTGATCCTCGTCCTGTTATTCTTTTCGGGGATAAGGATTGTACGACCCACTAACCGCGCCTTAGTTGAACGGCTGGGGAAATATCACAGGTTTGCAACCCCGGGTTTCAACTGGATTATTCCTGTTATTGATAAGATGTATAAAATCAATATTACAGAAAAGATGATCAATGCGGAGCCCCAGGAAATTATTACCAATGATAATCTGAATGCCAGGGTAGATGCACAGGTCTATTTTAAGATCAAACCGGATGAAGAGAGTGTAAAGAATTCTCAGTATAACGTTAATAGTATTGAATATCAGATTGTCAACCTTGCCCGTACCACGCTGCGTAATATTATTGGTACAATGACATTGAAATCGGCAAATAGTGAACGTGGAAAAATTAACAAAGAATTGCATGCCACTTTACTGGATGAAACCATGAACTGGGGTATCGAAATCGTCAGAACAGAGTTAAAAGAGATTGACCCTCCCAAGGATGTTCAGGAAACCATGAACAAAATCGTTAAAGCGGAGAATGAAAAGATTGCTGCCGTCGATTTTGCTACAGCTACCGAAACAAGGGCTGATGGTGAGAAACGTGCAGAAATCCGCAAGGCAGAAGGTGTTAAACAAGCTGCGATTTTGCGTGCAGAAGGTGAAGCCCAGGCTATCGCTCTTGTAAATGAAGCTGCTGAAAAGTATTTCGTGGGTAATGCTCAATTGTTGCGGAAAATTCAAGCCATGGAGACTGCTCTGCAGAATAATTCCAAAATTGTTGTTCCAATAGGTTCTGACCTGGTAAATGTATTGGGTGAACTGGGAGGGGTTTTACCTTATAAGGAGAAACAAACAGTGATTCCCCCGGTAAAGTAATCTGAACCATTTCAAGGTTTTTCGGTTTGTCTCATAAGTCGATATTTGTTCAATGTGTGTACAATGAACAAAGGCTTCTGAGACAAACTTCTTTTTTGTCATAATGTAATGTTTTCCGCTAATTTTGAAAAAAAATCCTGATGTCAAAAGATCAATGGGATGCCCGATATGTATCAGAAGAATACATTTATGGCATTGAACCTAATACTTACTTAAAAGAGATTCTTCCGAAACATAAACCAGGAAAAATCTTGTTTCCAGCTGAGGGGGAAGGTAGAAATGCAGTGTTTGCAGCGGGCCTTGGTTGGCAGACAGAAGCATTTGATCAGAGTGAAGAGGGAAGAAAGAAAGCGTTTCAGCTGGCAAAAATGAAAGGTGTGATCATCCAATATCACTTGGTATCACTCGAAGCCTGGGAGCCCGTTCCCGAAGCATTTGATTGTGTTTGTCTTGTATTTGTCCACCTGGTACCCGGGCTCAGGGAATTAGTCCACCAGAAAGTCATCAGCGCCTTAAAACCAGGGGGGATTCTCATTTTTGAAGCCTTCACAAAAAATCAAATGCCACGCACCAGCGGAGGTCCTAAGAATTTTGATCTTTTATTTAATCCTGAAGACATTAAAGCAGATTTTTCAAGCCTGGAAATAATTGATTTTCATGAAACGCAGGTTATTCTTGATGAAGGCCCGCTCCACCAGGGATTGGCGGATGTAGTTCGATTCACAGCAAAAAAACCGGTATCATAATTATTGAAATCGGATCAGTGCATCATTCATATACAAACCTTATAAACAAAATGCATCAATTCATATACTCCTTCATATCTGTACTTCTTATTCTCCCACTTTTTCTGTCAGCTCAAAATGCAAGGAATTCAGAAACCAAAGCTGCCCGGATCCATGAAAAAATATTTACAGTGGATTCCCATACTGATACTCCCATGAACCTGTTTGATCCTGAATTCAATGTGGCGATCGATAATTCCTCCACTGTCCGCCGATCGAAAGTAGATTTTCCAAGGATGAAAAAAGGTGGATTGGATGCTGTTTTCTTTGCTGTTTTCACAAGCCAGGGGGCAAGGACACCGGAAGGAAATGCAAAAGCTTATAAGAGTGCAATGGCTACCTTCGATTCGATATATAGTAAAGTAGGACAGAACCCTGAAATGGCAGCTGTTGTTACAACGCCTGATGGAGCGGCTCAAGCATGCAGGCAGGGCAAAAGTGCGGTGTTTATTGGGGTCGAAAACGGTTATCCAATCGGCACTGATTTATCAAATGTAAAAGTATTGTACGATAAAGGCGCCAGATATATCACTTTGTGCCATACCCGGAATAATGATATTTGTACCAGTTCGACTGACACCAGTAACTCAACAGGTCTCACTAATTTTGGAAAAGAAGTGGTTTCTGAAATGAATCGGTTAGGAATGATGATTGATGTTTCCCATGTTTCGGATGCATCGTTTTATGATGTGATTCGGTTGAGCAGTAAGCCTGTAATCGCTTCACATTCATGTGCAAGAGCTATTTGTGACAATAAACGCAACCTTACAGATGATATGATGAAAGCGTTATCAAAAAATGGAGGCGTTGTTCAAATGTGCATCCTGAGTGCTTATGTGAAGACACCACTGCCAAATCCAGCCAGAGATTCAGCATTCCAGGCTGCTCGTTCAAAATGGAGAAATTACCAGGACCTTTCAGAAATTGAGATGGATAGTGCCCGTCGTGACTGGTGGAAAAATGAAGAGCTTTTTCCTCAACAACTCGCCACAGTTAAGGATGTTTGTGATCACATTGACCATATAGTAAACATAGCAGGGATTGATCATGTAGGGATCGGGACTGATTTTGATGGAGGTGGCGGAGTAGAAGGTTGTTTCGATGTAAGTGAAATGGGGAATATCACCCTGGAATTAGTCAGGAGAGGGTATAGCAAGCGTCAGCTGAAGAAGATCTGGGGTGGAAACCTGATGCGTGTCATGAGTGATGTTCAAAACACAGGCACGCATTAATTTAAAATTCAATTAACTTCGCGATCAATCATTATTGCTGCAAATAGTTGATACATCTAACTTCCATCACTTTATCAGAGTTAAGGAATTCGGGAATTGAAACCGGGTTACTTACCGGTCTGCTACCTCTGGAGAGCCAGGAACGCTTATTGGTGAAATCGAATACTGATAATCATGATCGGTCGCTATTGGGTGAGCTATTGGCCAGGTATTCACTCAAGAAATTTAACGGGATTGAAGATGTTAACCAGCCCTTCTCAATAGGGGAAAAGGGGAAGCCTCATTTGCAGGGTCATCTCGACGCACATTTCAATATTTCCCATTCAGGTGGGATGATCGTTTGCGCTGTTGCTTCTTCAGCAATTGGTATAGACGTTGAGCACGAAAGAAGAGTGAATTTTAAAGTAGCTGAACGTTTTTTCTCACCACTTGAAATACAAGACCTCTTTTCGTTGCCTGAAGATCAGCGTCAGGAGTATTTTTTTTATCTGTGGACCATAAAGGAGAGCTTTCTAAAGACCATTGGCAGTGGGTTGACCCGGACCCTCAATTCTTTTACAGTTATAAAGAATAATCAAGGGTTTAAACTCTCCGGAGACGAAGTTTCGGAGGCACTATACGTTATGACTTACAGGATGCCTGGCTATTACCTGGCCGTTTGTCATGATAGTTTGGGTTTCCCTGAAAGCATCAAAACAGTAAGCATTAAAGAAATTGTTGATTTACTTGCTTGAGAGCTCAAAAATCACTATATTTATTGACTTAGCGTACCTAAGAATTTATTTTTGTATTGAACCTTAGGTTTATTCATTGCCATTTTAAAGAAAATTAATTGATATGTTAAAAGATGTTGCTTTGGTCCTTTCAAGCGGAGGAGCCAGGGGGATTGCTCATATAGGAGTTATCGAAGAGTTGGAACAATCTGGATACAGGATTACATCCATCGCTGGCACATCGATGGGTTCGGTAATAGGAGGGATGTATGCCCTGGGGAAACTGGAGGAATACAAGCAGTGGTTACTTCATGTAACCAAGATGGATATTATTAAATTTTTGGATCTTACGATCGGACATGGAGGCTTAGTGAAAGGTGAAAAGATCGTACAGGTGATGCATGGTTTCATCGGTGAAGCACTCATTGAAAATCTACCAATGCCTTACACTGCTGTTGCCGTTGATATTAAACGTCATAAGGAGGTTCATTTCCGTTCGGGCAGCCTGATGAAAGCTATCCGGGCTTCTATTAGCATTCCAACAGTCTTTCTTCCAGTGAGTTATGATCATTCCAGTCTTGTAGATGGTGGTGTTTTAAATCCACTGCCCCTGGATGCCATTGTGAGGTTTCCGAATGATTTACTGGTGGCAGTGAATGTAAATGCTCCTATAACAGTGGCATCTGAGCTTGAGTTGAGTATTAGTAAGGTTCATGAGCAGGGATACCAAAATGCCAGGGAACATCTGAATAAACGTTGGTCGGAGCTGATCAACCGGGGAAGGCGGACCTCTGTAATTAAACCTAAGGAAATGGGACTCTTTGACCTGGTTTCTGAGTCGATAAACCTGATGCAGCATAAAATTGCACTGCATAGTATTGAAAAGTATTCGCCTGATATTCTGATCAATCTGCCTTTTAAGATTGCGACGGTCTATGATTTTTACAGGGCTGAGACCTTAATTGAAGCCGGACGTAAGGCTTGCAGGGAGGCGTTGAAGGGAATTTGATAATTTAGAAATTTAGAAATTTAGAAATGTGACAATTCGACGATTTCCCAAAGGGAAGCCTTTGGCTCGGCGATTCGATAATTCGGCAATTTCCCGAAGGGAAGCCTTTGGCTCGGCAATTTCCCGAAGGGAAGCCTTCTGGCAATTTCGAAGGCAGCTTCGCAATTGACTGACCTCGCACTGAGTCACTTTAGTTCACTACTTAGGCACTTTAGCTCACTTTAGCTCACTCTAGGCACTCCAGTTCACTTCTTTATAAGAATATTGTACAGCAACTCCCTGGCACGGAATAATCTCACTTTTACTGTGTTCTCAGGCAGATTGAGATGTACGGCAATTTCCTCGCAGCTAAGTTCCTTAAAATAATGTAGTTCGATGATGGCTTTATAATTAGGTTTAAGTCCCTGAACTATTTTTCTCAGCAGCAAGGTTTCCTGCCGGTTGATGAGTAATTGCTCAGGACCCGGCAACTGGCAAGGGATTTCCATAGCATCAGCGCCATGTTCATGTTCATGGCTATCACCGGAAGGGTTGTTACTCTCCTCTTTTTTCTTTCTTCTTAAGTAATCGATACAATTATTTTTGGCTATCCGGAATAGCCATGTGCTAAAAGCGAAATCTGCTGTGTACTGCCCCAGTTTTTCGAAAGCCTTGCTGAATGCTTCAAGGGCCAGGTCTTCTGCATCCCATGGGTCACCTGTCATTTTCAGCATCATTGCATATACCTGGTCGGCATAAGAGTTCATTAATTCAGCATATGCCTTTCGGTCGCCTGAATCGAGAACTTTATTTACCAGATGCACGTCATGCCGCGCTTTGTCAGACAGAGAGGGGTTTACCTCCATTTAACCGGTTTATTGAACAGGTTAGTGAATGCTATGATTGGATTAATCAAAAGGATAAAGACCTCGAAGAAAGGGACGAGCAGGAGGAAGCCTTTTTCGGAGAGTTTTCTCATCACTTTTCCGAAGATGAAGAGTTGGCTAAGCAGACGTAAAGCAATAATTCCCAGAACAATATATGGCAGATACCAAAATGATAACAAAGTGATGAATGAGGCAAAGAATAAAGTCTGGGTAAATCCGAAAATCCCGAGAGCCAGTTTATGACTGAATTTATAATGATTTCCGGAGAGCAGATGCCTTCTTTTCTGGCGGAACCAGAGTGAAAAGGTCTTTTTAGGTGCACTAAGTGTATGAGCATCCGATAAGAATTCAACACGGGTGTTTTTCCGATTGGCGGCCCTGTTTACAAAAAGATCATCATCACCTGTCTGAATCCTGTAATGGGAGATAAATCCATTCTGCCGATAGAACAAACTTTTCCGATAAGCAATATTCCTGCCTACTCCCATATAGGGCATTCCAGCTAAGGCAAAACCAAAATATTGCATAGCTACCCTGAGTGTATCAAAACGGATGAAGAGGTTTAAGAGTCCTTTGGAGCGTTCGTAGGCGCCATATCCCAATACAATTTCAGTGGTACCAGTGAAATTGGCTGCCATCTTCCGAAGCCATTGGTTGGAGCGGGGAATACAATCTGCATCTGTGAGCAACAAAGCATCATAGCTTGCAGACTTGATCCCGATAGAGAGAGGAAACTTTTTCCCTGTGAAGAAATTTAAATCCGGTCCCATGGTCACTACCTTCAGGTGTTTGTATTCAAGCTGCATATCGCGAAGAAGGTATTTAGTATCGTCATCGGATCCATGATCAACAACAACTACTTCATATTCACCATATTCCTGGTTGAGAAGGTAAGGCAGGTTATCAGAAAGGTTGTAAAATTCATTCCTGGCACAGACAATGATAGAGACAGGTTCATCTTTACTGCTGAAGTCACTTTTTGTCCTGAAGAAAGCCACCCTGCTGAATATTCCCCAAAAATAGATCAATTGCACAAATGTGCTGAAGACCAGCACAGCGAGTACCGAAAAGAGAATAGGATTTTGACTGAAATAATCAGCAAGCATGAAAACGGGTTATTGGAGTACAAAAGTATTATTCTCAAAAGAATTAACCCCTATCTTTGCCAAAAAGTTTGTAACAGGTAATAATTGATGTAAGTAATTGTATAACAATTATATATGACCTTTCTTACTAACTGTTGTTAATTTAAGACAGAGGATGTGATGGCATTCCTTCGCCTTTTCTGCGAGAAAGAAATTTATGCGTTTTGAACTAAAAATAACTGATTCTGCTACTTCTGCCCGAAGGGGTTCGATTACAACAGATCACGGGACGATTGAAACTCCTGCCTTCATGCCGGTTGGTACTGCAGGAACAGTGAAAGCTGTTCATACCAGGGAAATCAGGGAAGACATCAAAGCACAGATTATCCTGGGGAATACTTATCATCTTTATCTCAGGCCAGGGCTGGATATACTTGAAAAAGCCGGGGGATTGCATAAATTTAATGGATGGAGTGGCCCGATTCTTACCGATAGTGGAGGATACCAGGTTTATTCACTTGCAGAAAGAAGGAAATTCCAAAATGAAGGAGTGGTTTTCCATTCGCATATTGATGGATCGAAACATACCTTCACTCCTGAGATCGTAGTGGATATACAACGGAGCATCGGAGCTGATATCATGATGGCGTTCGATGAATGCACACCTTATCCATGCGATTATGAATATGCCCGCAAATCGATGCACATGACGCATCAATGGCTCGAAAGGTGCATGATTCAGTATAAATCCACGGAGCCAAAATATGGGTATTACCAATCCTTGTTTCCAATTGTCCAGGGAAGTGTATACCGCGACTTAAGGATGCAGTCTGCGGAGGTAATTGCCTCTCAGGGTGCTGATGGAAATGCGATCGGGGGATTATCAGTCGGGGAGCCTGCAGAAATTATGTATGAAATGACGGAACTGGTTTGTGGCATACTTCCTAAGGACAAACCCCGTTATCTCATGGGAGTCGGGACTCCGGTTAATATTCTTGAAGGCATAGCCCTGGGAATTGATATGTTTGATTGTGTAATGCCAACCCGAAACGGACGGAATGGCATGATTTTTACCTCCCAGGGTATCATAAACCTAAGGAATGTTAAATGGAAGGATGATTTCTCGCTATTGGATGAAAACGGGACAGCTTTTGTGGATCGTGATTATTCAAAGGCTTATGTCCGCCACCTGTTTATTGCAGGAGAAATTCTTGGTCCAATGATTGCAAGTATTCATAACCTGGCTTTTTATCAATGGCTGGTTAAAGAAGCAAGAAAACAGATTGAAGAAGGTACTTTTGCAGCTTGGAAGGAAAAGATGGTGAAGCAGTTGGCGGTTAGGTTATAATGTCGGATGTCGGATGTTTAATGTCGGATGTTTGATGTCTGATGTTTAATGTCGGATGTCGTTTGACCTGGGACTAAGTGGGTGTTTGATGGGTAATTTGAAAATTGAATGAAAATTTGAAAATGTAGGATTAGGAGATTAATTTGAAAATGGGATTAGAGATTAGGAGATGCCCGAATAGGAACCTTTGGTTTGGGACTTGCGCCAACTGGGATGGGACCTGGGACTTTAGGACTTGGAATTTGGGACTTGGAACTTGGGACTTGGAATTTTAGATTTGCACCCTCACATTACTAACATTCGGAAACTCTGATAATAGAACATAAAAAGCATTAAGGGTGAGCAGCCCAATATCTTTGAAGACGTGGATTTAAGACTTAAGAAAATAGACATCTATATTATCAAGAAATTTCTTGGTACCTATTTCTATTCTATTTTATTATTGGCGATTCTCATCATCATATTTGATATTTCTGAAAAGATTGATGATTTTATTGATCGGAAAGCGCCGGTTTCAGCGATTATATTCCAGTATTATCTCAATTTCATTCCCTATTTCGTGAACATGTTCAGTTCATTGTTCACCTTTATCGCTGTCATTTATTTCACTTCCAGAATGGCTGCCAATACTGAGATTATCGCAATTCTTAGTAACGGGATCAGTTTTTGGAGAATGTTGCGGCCTTACCTGATTTCAGCCCTTTTCCTGACTGTGCTTTCGTTTGTATTGATGAATTATGTCATCCCCTATACAAACAGGAGTCTGAGAAATTTTGAAAAAGTGTATATCAAAAACCCATTCCGTGTGAATGATATGAATATACATATGCAGATTCGCCCGGATACACTCATTTATGTGGAGAATTTCAATAATATAGTAAATATTGGTTACCGTTTCACGATGGAGGCATTGAATGACAAAGGATTACAGATGAAGATGAGTGCTGATATGATCAAATGGGATAGTGTGAAAAGTACCTGGAAAGCAAGTAATTATACCATTCGTTATATTGAAGAAAACAGGGAAATATTAAAAAGAGGCCGTGAACTGGATACGGTGATGGCATTTCGGCCTGAGGACTTTGTCACGGATATAGAGGATGCCAAAATCATGACCTATAACCAGCTGAATTCCTATATTGCCAAAGAGAAGCTCAGAGGCAACAAAACAGTTGGCAAATTCGATCTTGAAAAAAATAAACGTTTTACTTTCCCTTTGCAAACCTGGTGCTTGCCTTCATTGGGGTTGCCCTTTCGAGCCGAAAAGTAAGGGGTGGAATAGGGATGCACCTTGGAATGGGTATTGCCATTGCCTTTACCTTCATCCTGATGCTTCAGGTTACCTCAGTTTTTGCAGTCTTCGGCAATCTTCCCCCTTATATCGCCCTGTGGATACCCAACCTGATTTTTACTATAGTAGCGATTTTCCTCTTAAGGGCTGCTCCCAAGTAATGTCGGATGTTTGATGTCGGATGTCGGATGTTTGATGTCGGATGTCGAATGTTTGATGTCGGTTTGATGTGAGTTTGATTTGATTCGGATTTTGATGTTGAATATTTGAATTTATTTATTGGAATAGTATCTGTATTCAAATGATGGAACACGAATTTCACGAATTTTCCGAATGAATTTCCAAACAAATTTTCTGTCCGTCAGCCGACGGATCAGCGTGGCAATCCTTGCCACCGAGGATTCGCGTTCTCTCGATCGTGAGTAATTTTGGATCTGCCCGCAGAATAAATTTACGTACTTAGTAAAATCCTTCGGTCAGGCAGGCTCCGCACCCGGCACCCGGCACTCAGCACTCAGGCCAAGGCTCCCCCTGGGCACTCAGCACTCATTCCATCACTGCTTTCCAAACAAAGCAATTCCCAAACATCTCATCAATTTTCGGGACTTCATTAAATATGGCAAAGACGGCGGAACCACTGCCACTCATGGAAGCATACAGGGCCCCGGCGGAATAAAGCTGATCCTTTACTTCTCCAATCATTGGGTATTTAATGAATACGGATGGCTCAAAATCATTCACAAGGATACTTTTCCAGTCATTGAGCGGCCTGGCGATCAAATTGGCTATATTATAAGGATGTTGCAAGGGCTTAACCCCGGAATATGCGTCTGCCGTTGAAACATGAATATCCGGCTTCACCAGGACCAGGTACTTTCCTTTCAGGTCAAGGGAATGCGGAGTGAGTACTTCTCCTTTGTTGGAACCTATGGCAGGCTGATTCTGCAGGAAAAACGGACAATCCATGCCCAGCCGGAGGGCATAAGTATGTAATTGCATTTCTGTCAGGCTAAGACTGAACAACTCATCCAGCATAAGAAGTGTCATGGATGCATCAGAAGAGCCGCCACCCAGTCCGGCACCGGTGGGGATCAATTTATGCAGGTAAATATCAACGGTTGGGATATTAAAATCCTGATGCAATAGTTGCCAGGCTTTAAAACAGATATTATCCTCCGCTTTACCAGGCAATTCAATTCCTGTTACTGCCAGGGTGGTTTGGCCTGAGGTTGAAGGGATGATTTCCAGTATATCCGTCAGTGGGACAGGATAAAAAAGGGTCTCGATACGGTGATAACCATCCGGAAGCTTTTCCAGGATGTGCAGTCCCAGGTTGATTTTACAATGGGGGAAGCGGATCATAGGGCATGAATTCTCAGGTAAAGGTATGAAAAGTGGAATAATGCAGAGGGTTGCAAGTATTCAAGAATCCAGAATCCAGAATACAGTAGTCAGAATATATTTATTACACAAGAAATATAGGTGGGTGTTTAGGAGAGTATAAAAGTTAGAGTATAACCAAAAATCAAAAAATATTGGTAATCAGGTAGTAGTATATGACCTTGATTTGTTCGATATACTATGAGAGGTAAAGCTCAATAATATTGTGCAATAGAAATGCAGATAATGCTGCTGGTTTCCACTGAACGCTTATTGAGACTGCCTATCGATCTATTGATTTTGAACCTGAATTATTAGAAGTTACTTCCAAAGTTGCAAAGGGAGCGCTAAGACGTTCTTGATTTTACTGAAAACAAGATATTCTTGGGTTCCAGAGTTAGCTGGTTTTTAGCTTTTTGAGAACATATCGGATATTACCTTTTCCCGTTATCCGGAAGTAATATGGGCAATTGATCCACAAAGCTTAGAGTTGCAAAAAAATAATCAAACTGGAAGGTAACTCATCCCATAACTTCAGCGCTCTCGACAAGGGCGTTTTTGAATCCCTGTTTCGTGCTGAATTCAAGGGCCTTTGCTTCTTTGCACAGAAGTATGTAAAGGACTTTGAAACTGCAAAGGAGCTGGTGCAGGATGCATTTATCACCTTATGGGAAAAACGGGAAAGCATTGATGCCAACCGTCCGGTGAAATCCTACCTTACCACCATCATATTCAATCGCTGCCAGAACTACCTTCGCGACAACAGGAAGTTTAATTCCGATGTCCTCGAAATTGAAAACCTGCTGGAGTTCTCCGAAAATGTTTCACTCCGATTTCCTGGTGGAAGCCGAACTTGCCGGGGCAATAAAAGCAGCCATTGATGAACTACCGGTGAAATGCAGGGAGATTTTCCTGCTAAACCGCTACGAAAACCTTAAATATCACGAGATTGCCGAACATTTACAGCTTTCTCAGAAAACCGTTGAGGCACAGATGTCGAAAGCCCTGCAGCATATGCGGCTCCGACTGGCTGAATATATAGTAAGTATGATCCCTGCTGATGCACCTTTTATCCAGATTCAAATAGGTATATTTTCAGTACCTGTGGCAATCAATTTTAGTGTGACTTCAGTAGTTTAAAAATATTAGTGCACAGATAAGGGTAAACCATTGATCAGGTGTATTATTGACAGAACAATACCATGGAAGAACCAATGACATATTACATCGACCTGATAACCAGGTACTTTTCGGGAGAAGCAAGTCCTGAAGAGCTAATGTCATTGTCGGAATGGATCAAAGAAAGTGCTGAAAACAGGAAATTGTTTGAGGATTATGGCAAGGCCTGGGATCTCACCGAACAATCCATTATTGACCAGAAAATTGACATGGACGCTGAATGGTCATCATTGTCAGGCAAAATCAATTTTGAAGAAAAGCGTCATGAACCCAAAGTAATCAATATCT